>NZ_JBNHER010000260.1:73141-198696 GCF_050015975.1 Dapis purpurea BLCC-M126
AGTCAGATTTGGAGACAGAAAAACCTCTGGAAACTGAGTCTAAGGTAACACAAATACCTAAAACTGATGTAGAGGTAGAAAAATCTCCAGAAACTAAGTCAGATGTGGAAACAGAAAAACCTCTGGAAACTAAGTCTAAGGTAACACAAATACCTAAAACTGATGTAGAGGTGGAAAAATCTCCAGAAACTAAGTCAGATGTGGAAACAGAAAAATCTTCAGAAGTATTAGAAACCTCGAAAAATTTAGCTAATCCTCTTGTGCAAAGGTTGTTCAATCGTTATTTACGGAAAGATACATCAGCAGATGAAACTTTAGCCAAAAGACCAGAAGCGAATGTAGAGGTAGAAAAATCTCCAGAAACTAAGTCTTCAGAAGTATCAGCAGATGAAACTTTAGCCAAAAGACCAGAAACGAATGTAGAGATAGAAAAATCTCCAGAAACTAAGTCTTCAGAAGTATCAGTAGATGAAACTTTAGCAAAAAGATCAGAGACGAATGTAGAGATAGAAAAGTCTCCAGAAACTAAGTCTTCAGAAGTATCAGCAGATGAAACTTTAGCCAAAAGACCAGAAACGAATGTAGAGATAGAAAAATCTCCAGAAACTAAGTCAGATGTGGAAACAGAAAAATCTTCAGAAGTATCAGTAGATGAAACTTTAGCAGCAACGCCTCAGACTGAGATTACTGATTATAAAGATAATGATGCTAACAACCAAAAAGAAGAAACTCTATCTCTAGAGGAAGATAGGGAAAAGACAATCAATTCCTTAAATGAAAAACTAAAAGTAGACCCAAATCAAGCTCATGTCTACTACAAGCTTGGCAAAATACTTTCTCAACAGGGAAATTATCAGGAAGCGATCGCTAACTTTACTAAAGCAATAGAACTTAATGTGAAGAAAGCTTCTAGGTATTTCAATCAACGAGGTGTTGCTCTTTCCCGTTTAGAAGATTATCAGGGGGCACTTGCTGATTTTACTGATGCGATTGAAATTGCTTCCAGTAATTCTAATGCTCGTCATAACAGAGGACGTCTTTACCATGTGATGAAAGATTATAAACTTGCTATTGAAGATTTTTCAGTAGTTATAGAAGCTAATCCTCAAGATGCAGATGCCTATAATAATCGAGGTATTTGTCGTTATGAAATTAAAGAATTTGATGGAGCGATAGCTGATTTTACTGAAGCTATTAAGATTAATCCTAACGATGCAGATGCTTATCATAATCGGGGTATTTCTAATTATGAAATAGGAGATCGTCAACAGGCAATAGATGATTATACAGAAGCAATTAAACTGGAACCAAAAGATGGTAAAAGTTATCGTAATCGAGGTATGATTCGTTATTTCATTGAAGATGATGACGGGGGAATAGATGACTTGAAAAAAGCTGCTGATATCTATCAGGAAAAAGGACAAAATGAAGATTATCTGGCAGTAATGAAAATGATACAGAAAGATACATCAGTAGATGAAACTTTAGCAAAAAAACCTGAGAGTAATGTAGAGGTAGAAAAATCTTTAGAAACTAAGTCAGATGCGGAAACAGAGAAATCTTCAGAAGTATCAGTAGATGAAACTTTAGCAAAAAGACCTCAGACTGAAATTACTGATTATAAAGATAGTGATACTAACAACCAAAAAGAAGAAACTCTATCTCTAGAAGAAGATAGAGAAAAGACAATCAATTCTTTAAATGAAGCACTAAAAGTAGACCCAAATCAAGGTCATGTCTACTACAAGCTTGGCAAAATACTTTCTCAACAGGGAAATTATCAGGAGGCAATCGCTAAGTTTAATAAAGCAATAGAACTTAACGCGAAGAAAGGTTCTACCTATTTCAATCAACGAGGTGTTGCTCTTTCCCGTTTAGAAGATTATCAGGGGGCACTTGCTGATTTTACTGATGCGATTGAAATTGCTTCCAGTAATTCTAATGCTCGTCATAACAGAGGACGTCTTTACCATGTGATGAAAGATTATAAACTTGCTATTGAAGATTTTTCAGTAGTTATAGAAGCTAATCCTCAAGATGCAGATGCCTATAATAATCGAGGTATTTGTCGTTATGAAATTAAAGAATTTGATGGAGCGATAGCTGATTTTACTGAAGCTATTAAGATTAATCCTCAAGATGCAGATGCTTATCATAATCGAGGTATTTCTAATTATGAAATAGGGGGTCATCAACAGGCAATAGATGATTATACAGAGGCAATTAAACTGGAACCAACAGATGCTAAAAGTTATTATAATCGAGGTATGATTCGTTATTTTATTAAAGATTATGAGGCAGGCATAAATGACTTTCAAAAAGCTGCTGATATCTATCAACAAAAAGGACAAGATGAAGATTATCTGGAAGTAATGAAAATGATACAGAAAGATACATCAGTAGATGAAACTTTAGAACAAACATCTCAGACTAATGTAGAAGTGGAAAAATCTCCAGAAACTGAGACTAATGTAGAAACAGAGACATCTTCAGAAGTATCAGTAGATGAAACTTTAGCAAAAAAACCTCAGACTGAGATTACTGATTATAAAGATAGTGATGCTAACAATCAACAAGAAAAAACTCTCTCTATAGAGGAAGATAGGGAAAAGACAATCAATTCATTAACGAAAGCACTAGAAGTAAATCCAAATCAAGCTCATGTCTACTACCAGCGAGGCAAAATACACTCTCAACAGGAAAATTATCAGGAGGCGATCGCTGACTTTACTGAAGCAATCAAACTTAATCCTGAGAAAGCTTATGGCTATTTAAATCAACGAGGTATTGTTCGTTCTCGTTTAGAAGATTATCAGGGGGCACTTGCTGATTTTACTAATGCGATTGAAATTGATTCCACTAATCCTAATGCTTGTCATAACAGAGGACGTCTTTACCATGCGATGAAAGATTATAAACTTGCCATTGCAGATTTTACTGTCGTTATACAAGCTAATCCTAAAGATGCAGATGCCTATAATAATCGAGGTATTTGTCTTTATGAAATTCAGGAATTTTATGGAGCGATCGCTGATTTTACTGAAGCAATTAAAATTAATCCTCACGATGCAGATGCTTATCATAATCGAGGTATTTCTAATTATGAAATAGGGGATCATCAACAGGCAATAGATGATTATACAGAAGCAATTAAACTTGAAGCTACGGATGCTAAAACTTATTATAATCGGGGTATGATCCGTTGTTTTATTAAAGATTATGAGGGAGGCATAGATGACTTTGAAAAAGCTGCTAATATCTATCAACAAAAAGGACAAAATGAGGATTATCAAGAAGTGATGAAAATGGTGAGAAAATTAAAGCGATAATTCAGATTCTTATGTTGAATCTCGATCATTTAAGTAGAGTCATCTTTAGCAATAAAGATTAATATTTTCCATGAAAACTTTGTCAAAATTAGTCCCTCAAAAGTAATAGTTATAAATGTCACGATTAGAGTGTCAAACCAATATATTATAGGAATTTCGGAGGCGCGTGAGGTAAAAAAAAAATTTTGGTAACACAAGCATCCTGCTTGTTATAGGCGTCGAAGCCTGAACTGCAAATTTACCTCACTATCCTCAACAGTCCTGTAATTCGTTCTAATACGAAGAGAAAAAATAATGTTACAAATAATCAGGGTAATTATAGCGTTTTTCACAAAGGTAGACTAGAAAACTTCTGCTTTCTGTCTTGAAGCAAAAATCTCTGTACTCTATGTTAATTAAAACTGCTATAAAATAATTTAATCGGGTTAACCTTTGATGAAAAAAGGATATTCCAGCCAATATAATGATGTCTAAAACTATTTATCCTGTCTCCTAACTCCTAAGTTGCGAGCTAAGTTTTTGTAGCAAAAATTTATCAAACTTGTATAACAAGTCAGAAAAAAATCAATCTAAATTTATATCATCATTTATTTAAATGGTTTTTCTTCCCAAAAATTGGCGCTCCCATTAGAATCAAACAACTAGATAAAAATTATTCTGGATCTGGATTTCCGATGGGATTATATGATTCGAGTTTTCTGCTTAACTTCAGAAACAAATTGCATCTAGATTATTAGGACAAACTTGTTTTGCAATTGGGTTATTGTGAATATAAATCTCAGTTAAATTTGGCAAAGATAACAAAGCATTACCATTAGAAACTTTGTTAGAATTAAGATTTATTGAAGTTAATTTTTTCAAAGAAGCAAGTGCTGTAATGTCAGAGATTTGGTTATTACTGAGATTAAGTTCTGTCAAATTAGTTAGTGAAGCAAGAGGGCTAAGATCGGAAATCTGGTTGCGACTTAAATTAAGTTCTGTCAAATTAGTTAATGATCTGACAGGAGTTAGATCTGATATTTGATTATTTGAAAGAAATAGTTTATTCAAATTAGTTAGTGAATTTAGGGGATTTATGTTAGAAATTTGATTGTTTGAAAGAATTAGTTCTTGTAATTTTGTGAGTGACTTTATAGGAGTAAGATCGGATATTTTGTTTTGAGCAAGGTAGAGTCTTTCTAGGTTTTTCAATGATGCTAAAGGAGTTAGATCTGATATTTGATTATTGTGTAAAACCAATCGAGTTAAATTAGGCAAAGAAGCTATAGGTTTAACATCAGAAATTTGTCTGCTAATTAAATTTAATCTAGTAGTAAAAGATGCTATTTGAGTGGCTTGAGAACAATCATCAGTACCAAATTTTACTAAAATTGCTTCCACAGTACGTTTAGCTTCTGGTGAAATATTATCTTTTTGATTACACCAATCAAAAAAATTATCAAAATTGCTAACTTGAGCTTGAGCAGTAGATTTTGGAATACTAGATATTGCAATAGTTAAAGTTATTCCTAGGATAGAATTTAAAACACAATTCATAATACTGGGATAGTTTATAATCATTTTTTGATTTTTTCCACTTGAGCAAAGACGAAAAGATTATACACTAGACTTGTAGCTTGATAACGTAAAAAATTCCAAAAACCTCTGCTGTGTAAATCTTGTAGTCATCGAGGAACAAAGTACTTGAAATAATTGCTAAACCATAGATATAGCAATTATATTTAAGTAGAGTGTGGTACATTTTGTGGGTTATATCAAATCCACTTGCTTTGGAGAATAAGATTCTAGTATTAGTATTGGCAAAAACTCTAAATTTGAGGGATTTGCTCATCAAACCCCTACGAAGGATTAATTTTAACGATACTACCGAATTTAATATTATGAAGGATTAATTTTAACGATACTACCGAATTTAATATTATGTATCAAAAAGAATATTTTCTATATAGCCATATTATTATCCAATACAACTATATTTTAATTCTATAAAATATTACGGGGAAAAATTTTAGCAGATCAAGAGTTGTTGTAGACTTAATCCACTTGATAAACCTATGAACCGATCGTTCACCTAATATCAAATGTGCTTACTTTGGAGTTAAGAGATTCTAAAAGAGGAAAAAATTCCAAGTAGGGCTTGGATTTGTTAAGCAAATCCATAAGAGGCATTAATTTTACCAATACTACCCAATTGAATATAACGTCAAACTAGAATTGCTATTCCAGCAAAATACTCTCAATCTATCCATAACAATTTATGAATTTTCTATACTAAAAATTCATTCAACCTTTTTTGAGAGTTTTAATCACAATTAAATCCATATACCACTGAATTATGGGAGCTAATAAACTATGCAATTTATCTAACAAAGTCATTTCTAAACCAGGAGCAATTACAAAACTTTTTTTCCTCACTCCCTGTAATATTTCAACAGCCATATCTGTTGCACTCCATAATCCAGAAGTAGCAGTAATATTTTTAGTTTCTAAAGGCTTAGTTTTATTCTCTTCCTCTAATTGTGGCGTATCTGTATCTGGTGGATAAACAACAGAAACAGAAATTCCAGATAACTTCAACTCTCCCCGCAAAGATTCTGCTAAACCTCGAATAGCAAACTTACTAGGACAATAGGGAGTATAACCATAAATTCCTATCAAACCAGCACCAGAAGAAATCATGACTATTTGCCCTTTTTTTTGTTGTTCCATTATTGGCAAAACAGCTCGTACACAATAGAGAGAACCAAAATAATTAATCGCCATTGTTTGTTCAAATATTTCTATTGGTAACTCCCGAAAATAACCAGGATAAGAAATACCCGCAGCAGTAATTAATAAATCTGGAACACCTATTTCCTTAATAGCTTGATGAATCCCATTTTCTACTTCTAATCTATTAGCAACATTAGTGGAAATAGTAAAAATTTTCTGTTTTGGATTAACCACATTACTAGTTATTTCCACCCTTGCTGCTTCTAATTTTTGAGAGTTACGAGCGATAATTGATATATTACTTCCTTGACTAGCTAATAGTTTAGCGATTTCTTTACCAATACCACTAGAACCACCTGTAATGATTGCATGTTGCCACATAAATTCCGAATATATATTAACACAGTAAGGTAGAGAGGATAATTTCTCAAGTTTCCTGAGTCAGTAACTGGTGTATATGGATGAAGCCAGAACTGACAGTACAGCAGACTATTTTGACTCTAGTGGCGATCGCTCTTTTATGTCACAAATGTGGGTAAACTTCTTGATTCTATTATATACTTAAGAGCTAATTAATAAACTTAGCTGTTTCGATAGCATTCCGCAGGAAAACTTTGATCTCATATAGCTCTGAGGAATTCAAGCTCTACTGGGAGATAACTATCAAATCACAGTTATAACAGGATTATCAGATTCTTAATATTTACTTTATTTATCGGCTTTCAGCATCCCTTTCTTTTTCTTTACTCATAGAAAAGTTAATCATCTGAGGGATTTGATTTTATGATAGTAGATTACCAAATAATTATGGTTTAAAGCCTTTCCTTTCAAGCAGAAAAAAGAAAAAAAATTCTTTTTTGTTAATCCTGTTCTGTTCAAGGAGGGATAATAATTAATTGTTCATTATGCCAGCTGTATAAGAATTTCGTCTATCGTTATTAAACCAGGGGTTAAAGTTAAAACACCCTGGCTAACTTTAAACCGCCTCTATTAGGTTGAGACGACCAATGAAATGAGTTAAAGATACTTTTCTAAAGTGTTAGCCAATGTAGTCTTGGGAACAGCACCAACTACCATATCAACTCTTTGGCCTCCCTTAAAAATCATCAAGGTAGGAATACTACGAATCCCATACTGGCTTGCTACATTTGGATTTTCGTCCGTATTTAGTTTAACTACTTTTATTTTTCCTTCATATTGTCCTGCGATTTCGTCAACTACAGGACCCACCATCCTGCATGGCCCGCACCATGGAGCCCAAAAATCTACTAAAACCGGAAGATCGCTATTAAGCACATCTTCCTGGAAACTACTATCAGTTACTGGTGTTGATGATGACATTCTTTAGTAATCCTTATAATATCGATTTTTTTATGTATGGATACAGAGAATTTTTTACAACTTTCTAGACAATTACTGTTCAAAGTTGTCAACTTATTCATTCAGGTGTTTCTCTAAAGTTTGAGCCAATGTAGTCTTGGGAACAGCACCAACCACCATGTCAACTCTTTGGCCTCCCTTAAAAATCATCAAGGTAGGAATACTACGAATCCCATACTGGCTTGCTACATTTGGATTTTCGTCCGTATTTAATTTAACTACTTTTATTTGTCCTTCATATTGTCCTGCGATTTCGTCAACGACAGGACCCACCATTCTGCATGGCCCGCACCAAGGTGCCCAGAAGTCTACTAAAACTGGAACATTACTCTCAAGCACTTCCTGGCTGAAACTGCTATCGGTTACTGGTGTTGCTGATGACATTTCTTAGTAATCCTTAAATATCTATCTTTGAGTCTACTCTATTGAATTATCCCATTATCTGGTACAGGAGTCGATCAAATTTTTGAGATACCACACTTTTCTGAATTATATAGATTTTGAAAAATATGCTAAATATATATTCTACTATAGACTGATCGATAATGTATTGTATTATCCTCAACAAAATATCATATCTTGTCTTCAATCAGAGTATTCATTATTCTTGTGACAAAACTTTTTCTCATCCTCGCCTCATCTAGACACACTTAATAAATTAAATTTTATGGGACTCGTTTAGCCCAACTTAAACCTACAAAAATCTAAAGTACAGCTAGCTTAGTCCATATTATTTGAACTATGAAAACTGAATATATTTATAGGTATAAAATAGACATCTAATTATCAACTACAGTTGCTGGCTCATAGAGATATTCAAACCAGTTACCGTCTAAATCGTTACAATAGAAAGAAGCTGTGCCATCTCGGTGTTCATGGATGGGAGAGACTTGGAGTTCTAGATTTATAAGCTGTTCGTAGGCCATTTCCATTTCTGAACGATCACTAAACACAAACCCAAAATGTGGCCCTGCTTGGTCATATCCAGGACTCAAAAGTGCGAGTCCATCATCTCCTGCTTTAAGATATGCCCAGTCAGAATCTTTCCAGGCTATCTCCATGCCCAGATTTTTATAGAACTCTACTGCTTTGTCAACGTCTTGGACGCAGATAGCTACATGGCCTAATCTTTTTAATTTCATAGTTAAAAATTATTAAAATTTATTTATTTTTATTTATTTCTAAATTTACAGGTGTGAGATTGGGGAATAACATAAAAATCCCGATCAGTTATCATACTTTTAATAATAGCGACTAAATTCTTGATTGATTAAGTCTTTAAAAGCCTTCCCAATAGCTTGATTATTTTTTCAGTAGAAGCTGAATTGACAGTTAAGTAGGAAGACTCAGTTTAAAAATTACTTTACTTTTGACCATTGACTGACTGACCAGAAAATAAGGTCTCAAGCCTACTCTTTCAAAAGGATAAAAAAAAGAAAATTCAGTATTTCAAGCTCTCCCTCCTACTGAAGTAGAACGTACTGTTAACTAATAACTGATAACTGAAATGACCAATGACCCTCTTAATTTGATACCCTAACTAAAATGGTCTTGGGAGTTGGTAAAAGCAGTGGATATAATTATTGGACGTGGAAAAACAGCTCGTAGAGCTTACGGAATCGATGAAATTGCCTTAGTTCCTGGGCAACGTACACTTGATCCAAATTTAGCAGACACCAGATGGAGCATTGGTGGTATTGAAAGAGAAATACCCATCATGGCTAGTGCAATGGATGGAGTAGTTGATGTCCAAATGGCAGTTATCTTATCAAAGTTAGGGGCTATAGGAGTTATAAACCTAGAAGGTATTCAAACTCGTTATGCTGACCCAGAGCCAATCTTAGAAAAAATTAGGTCTGTTGGCAAAGACGAATTTGTGACTTTGATGCAGGAACTTTATGCAACCTCAATCCAACCAGAATTAATTTCTCAGAGAATTAAGGAAATAAAAAGTCAAGGTGGTATCGCAGCAGTAAGTTTAACTCCTGCAGGAGCAATGAAATATGGGAAAGTAGTTGCTGATGCTGGTGCCGACTTATTTTTTGTCCAAGCAACGGTTGTTTCAACTGCATTTCTCTCATCTGAATCAGTACCGACTCTTGACTTGGTTCAATTTTGTCAATCAATGCCTATGCCTGTGATTTTGGGCAACTGTGTTACTTATGAAGTGGCTTTAAATTTGATGAAAGCAGGAGCCGCAGGAGTACTAGTAGGTATTGGCCCAGGTGCAGCTTGCACATCTCGCGGTGTTTTAGGTGTTGGAGTTCCCCAAGCGACAGCAGTAGCAGACTGTGCCGCAGCACGAGATGATTATTACCAACAAACAGGGAATTATGTACCAGTTATTGCTGATGGGGGTTTGATTACTGGTGGTGATATTTGTAAATGTATTGCTTGTGGTGCTGATAGTGTGATGATTGGTTCACCCGTGGCTAGGGCAGTTGAAGCTCCTGGACATGGTTATCATTGGGGCATGGCTACTCCTAGTCCAGTATTGCCTCGTGGCACTCGGATTCAGGTAGGTACAACTGGAACGATAAAACAAATCATGTGTGGCCCAGCCCAATTGGACGATGGTACTCATAATTTATTGGGCGCTCTCAAGACTAGCATGGGAACTTTGGGTGCTAAGGATTTGAAGGAAATGCAACAGGTTGAAGTGGTAATTGCTCCTTCCTTATTAACTGAGGGTAAAGTTTATCAAAAAGCTCAAAAATTGGGAATGGGCAAGTAGATTTACTTGCTTAATAAAACTCAAGATATCTCATACCCTTGACAAAATTTGTGAAGTAGTTTTTAAATTTATCAATTATCCTGGAATTATCTGAAAGGAAATGTCACAATAGAGATAGCGGAGATATTATGTTTCCGTTCACTCCTCACACCACAATCCGCCCGGACTTTTTTAGTTCGGGCGGTTCCTTTGGTAACTTGAGGTTTAATTAGATTTTTGAGCTTATAGCAGTTTTGATTAATAGTCTTTTCCTAACGAAGATGCTTGGTGGGCTTAATGTCAGAAGTCAATAATCAGAAGTCAGAAGTTAGTAGTGATTTTTGGGCTTTAGACATGAGTACTGGATAGAAACTTTATGGGACCATAGCAAATTGATAAATGTTTGTTACAAATGGTAGAAGTTAGGAAGAAGAAAGACCGAAATTGGAGTAGATTTTGAAAAAAAAAGGAAAATGTATAGAGATAGCTGTCTAAAATGAATTAGAGAAGTTTTTTTTAAGTATCTATCTTTCTTTGAGATATACCTTTTTGTAGTATTATTTTTTCAAAGTGGTATAAAACATCCCGATCTTCACTTACTGATAGAAATGGTGATAGTGTAGAAAATCCTTAGTATCTCAGAAACTCAGAGAAAAGATTGAAGAAACTACAACTCAGAGTATTAAGCCCTCATCAAAAAGGTAAAATTTAATCCAACAACATCGTTACCGTAGCAAGGGGTTTCCATATTAAATTAATTATAGAATTTAAACTGTACATATCTTTAAGGAAAGAATTATCCAAAAAATATCTATTTTCAGATTTCATCATTCCTGATTGTGCAATACCGAAGCTCCAGGAAAATAAACAAGTTTGCGGGATTAGAGTGGCTAGTTATTTGAGTTATGGGATTTTAGTCTCCAAACTTTTAGTGATACCAAATCCAGTTATTAAAAATACCTTTTTCAAAATCCTCTATAACTATCTCTCCATCTGCCTATCCTCCCATCTCCCCACTTTCCCAAAAGGATACTCTATAAACCGGATTTAGTATGAAATCGGATTTCGTCAAATAAAAATTCAATTTATGCAGACATTCGACTCAAGTAGATGTATTAACTATCAAGAATATTCTAAAGTCTAAATTATCCCAACATTACAATATGACCCAGAAATTAGTTTTAAGAAATAATCGTCGAAAATCCCTACTTTCACACTGGCGAAATATAGATTGGTCTCTGCTATTGATTTATATAGGAATGACTATCTTTGGTGGAGTTATGATCCAAAGTGTGGAAAGAAACCAAGGCTTAACAGACTGGTGGCAGCATTGGCTCACTGGAGGAGTAGGCTTAATTTTGGCCTTAATTATTGCTCGTTGTCGCTACGAAGTTTTAGTTAACTGGAAATGGATAATTTATATCTTGACCAATATCTCTTTAGTTGCGGTACAAGTCATAGGTACTTCAGCCCTAGGGGCACAAAGATGGATTAATGTTGCAGGTTTCCATGTTCAACCCTCAGAATTTGCGAAGGTTGGGGTAATTATTACCTTAGCGGCAATACTCTCGTCACAGACTAAGGTAAAGCTACTAGACTTTTTTAAAGTTCTGATAATTACAGCAGTACCTTGGTTATTAGTTTTTTTAGAACCCAACCTTGGCACTTCCTTAATATTTGCTTCAATTACTATGGGAATGCTTTACTGGGGTAATGTTAATCCTGGCTGGTTAATATTGCTTGTTTCTCCCATTTTCTCAGCTATTCTTTATAGCATTTATTTCCCTGCTTGGGTTGCCTGGATAACTTTGATGGCCTTAATTGCTTGGCGAAGTTTACCTTGGGGTTGGTTATGGGCTCCGGTAGTTGCTGGAATTAATATTCTATCTGGAAACGTTGGGCAAATATTATGGGATTTGTTGAAAGACTATCAAAAAGACCGATTAACAGGATTTCTTAATCCAGAGCAAGACCCTTTGGGTACAGGATATCATCTAATCCAATCTCGTATTGCTATTGGCTCTGGACAACTTTTTGGTAGGGGATTATATCAAGGTACTCAAACTCAACTGAATTTTATCCCAGAACAGCATACAGATTTTATCTTCTCAGCTATTGGTGAAGAATTGGGTTTTATAGGTTGTATTCTCGTACTCTTTGCTTTTTGGTTTATTTGTATGCGCTTGGTGATTATTGCTCAGAAAGCTAAAGATAATTTTGGTTCTCTCATCGCCATTGGAGTATTATCAATGTTGATATTCCAAGTTTTTGTGAACATTGGTATGAATATTGGTTTGGCTCCTGTGACTGGTATCCCATTACCTTTACTTAGTTATGGGCGATCAGCTTTGTTGAGTAATTTTATTGCTCTGGGGTTGGTGCAGTCAGTTGCCAATTATAGACCTAAACAAAATTTTTGAGACCAAAGTCTGCTTTCTTTCTTAAGTAACAGCGAAGAAAAATATGTAGATTAGAATTAAAGAGGAATGGTTACTGGGAAAAGTTCATCAAAATAATTGAATTGGGCAACCCTACCTTGATTGGCGAAATGTTTTTGGAGGGTTGCTCACTCCGTTACAAAAACAAATTCAGAAGTCAGAATTTGTCTAATGAACACACAATTTTTGTAATTGTAGTATCATATATTTCAGAGTTCATAATCCTTGATAAATAAGCTTTGATTCAATCGGAGACTTTAGAATTACTAGAATGGCCTCGCTTGTGTCAACATCTGGCCACTTTTACAGCAACTAAACTGGGTGCAATTGCTACTCATCATTTACCAATTCCGTCAACAAGGACGGAGACAATACAGTTATTAGCCCAAACTCAGGAAGTATACAAACTAGAAACTCTTCTCACACAGGGTTTGTCTTTTGACGGGATTGAAGATATTGGTGATTCCCTGGAAAGAGCAGAATTGGGTGGTATCCTTTCTGGAGGTGAACTTTTAGCTATTACTACAACTCTGGCTGGATCTCGTAAGTTGCGTCGGGCAATTGATAGTTATGAGTCAGAATATGAGTTGTCTGTTTTGCCCGAATTGGTAGCTGACTTGCGGACTTATCCAGAGTTAGAACAAGAAATTCACCGTTGTATAGATGATCGGGGGGATGTTACGGATAGAGCTAATCCTAAACTCGCAGGAATTCGTGAGAAAATGCACCATCTCCGGGATCGTATCGATCATATTCTCCGAGGAATTTTACAAAGGAAAGCAGGTGCTATTCAACAACCTATTATTACTCAACGGGGCGATCGCTTTGTAATCCCTGTTAAGGCTCCTCAAAAGGATGCTGTTCCTGGTATTGTTCACGATACATCCACAACAGGCTCCACATTATACATTGAACCTAATGCAGTTGTCAACCTCAATAACCAAATGCGACAACTGCAACGTCAAGCTCAAAGGGAAGAGGAAGCTATTAGGCAAGCTCTAACTGAGCAAGTAGCAGAAGTCAAGGAAGACTTAGAGCAGTTATTGGCGATCGCTACTATTATTGACTTAGCTACAGCTCGCGCTCGTTATAGTTTATGGTTGGGAGCTAATCCTCCTCAGTTTACTGACCCAGACTCGGACCAACCTATGACCATGCGTCAATTAAGGCATCCGTTGTTAGTATGGCAAGAGCAGCATGAACAGGGAAATTCGGTAATACCTATTGATGTAAATGTTAGACCGCCAGTCAGAGTTGTAGCAATTACTGGCCCTAATACTGGTGGTAAAACTGTTACTCTGAAAACTCTGGGATTAGCTGCACTAATGGCAAAAGTGGGGTTGTTTATTCCTGCGAATGATCCTGTAGAGTTGCCTTGGTTTGAGCAAATATTAGCTGATATTGGTGATGAGCAGTCTTTAGAGCAAAGTTTATCTACTTTTTCTGGTCATATTCGGCGAATTATTAGAATTTTAGAAGCCATAGATAGAGAGGAGTCAGGAGTCAGGAGTCAGGAGTCAGAATATCAAGAGGAGTCAGGAGTCAGGAGTCAGGAGTCAGAAGTAATAGAAGTTGATGATTGTTCTGAGGATGAAAATAATTTAGAAGTTGATGATTTTTCTGTAGATGAAAATCTAGAAAATTCTTGTTTATCACCTACTCTTGTTTTGTTAGATGAAGTTGGTGCTGGTACTGACCCGACTGAGGGTAGTGCTTTAGCAATTTCTCTACTACAATATTTGGCAGATAACGCACTATTAACAGTGGCAACTACTCACTTTGGAGAACTAAAAGCTCTCAAGTATGAAGATGAAAGGTTTGAAAATGCTTCAGTAGAATTTGATACTAATTCCTTACAACCAACTTATCGTCTACTTTGGGGAATTCCGGGGCGGTCTAATGCCATGACTATTGCTGGTAGATTAGGTTTAAAACAGGATATTATTGATAGAGCCCAAGATTACGTTGGGGGAGATTCAGAGGATGTAAATCAAGTAATTGCAGGTTTAGAAGAGCAAAGACAAAAGCAGGAAACTAAGGCAAAAGAAGCATCTGAATTATTACAAGAAACTGAGTATTTGCATCAAGAAGTTGCTCGAAAAGCTGAAGCTTTGAAGGAACGGGAACGGGAATTAAAGTTGGCGCAGGAAGTAGCAGTACAGGAAAAAATTGCTGAAGCAAAGGCGGAGATCGCGACGGTTATTCGGAATTTACAACAAGGCCCGTTAATTGCTAGAAATGCTCAGAAAGCGACTAATGCTATTAATGAAATTTCTGAGAAATATTTGCCTTCTCGTACTCTTCCACCCAAGAAACCTAGTTTTATGCCGAAGGAAGGAGATAGAATTAGAATTCCGAAAATTGGGCAAACGGCAGAAGTGTTGACTGCTCCTAATGAAAATGATGAGTTAACTGTTAAATTTGGAATAATGAAAATGACGGTTAATTTGAGAGAAGTTGAATCTCTTGATGGTGAGAAGGTAGAGTCTTTTAAGAAGAGTAAAAATGTAGAATCTCAAAAGACTAAAAAATCAGAAAGTAAGTCTAAGGAAACTCAACCAGAAGTTAATTCTAGTGGTTTAGCTGTTCGTACTTCTCAAAATAGTATTGATATTCGTGGTAGTCGGGTAGCGGATGCTCAAATCGAGGTTGATAGGGCGTTATCGAAAGCCATCGAATATGGTTTATTGTGGATTATTCATGGTAAGGGTACTGGTAAGTTGAGGCAAGGTATCCATGAATTTTTGCAGGAAAATCCTTTAGTGGAACGTTTTGAGTTAGCTGGTAGGAATGATGGAGGTAGTGGGGTGACTATTGCTCATTTGAAGTAAAGTCAGAATTTAGAAAAAATTTGTAGTGGACTGTTTCAGCTAAAACAGTATATTAGAATAGTCATTGCGAACGATAGTGAAGCAATCTCAGACCAATTTCCTATTGCAACATTTAAGATGAAACAATCCACTATTCCCTATTCCTTATTCCCTAGCTCCTGAAACTGACTGAATAACCAAGTGTAAATTGGGATTTGATTTTCTTGACGAGTGCGTTGTAGCACTTCTTCTAAGAAAGAAATTGCTAAACCAGGTAAAACTTGAGACTGGTTAATTCTTTGACTACCTCTATTGGCAATAGCAAAGGCAATAACTTCTACCTTCTGTACATCAACTATCCAATATTCAGCAATATTCATTGCTTCATACAACAAACGCTTTTCCCCTAGATCGTCTGCGAGGGAAGTATTGGCAATTTCTATAACTAGATTTGCTGGAGGATAAATATCTAGGTCAATAATAGATGTTTCCAAAGGAATTACATCTGCATTTTCTCCGATATAGTAGGAAATGTCTGGTTGAGCTGCTCCAAATCCTGTTTTGCGGTAAGTGCAATTATCAATACAGTTGACGTTAATGTTTTTGGCTCCAGCAAATAGATTAATTGCTGTGATGATAAGTGCATGGTCTCTACCGTGCTTGTATCCTAATGGTGACATTTCGATTCTAAATTTTCCGTTGTGGTAGTAACTTTTGGTTTTTTCGTAACTTGGGTTGTCAATGGTTTGGATATATTCTTCCCAAGTTGCTGTTATCCAAGTGTCTGTGGGTATTTGTGTTTGAGTTTTGTTCATTGTATTTCAGTTATCAGTTATTAGTACACTGCAATAATAATGAAGTTAAAGAATATTGTAGCGTTTTTTAGCCTGGTCTTAATCGCAAAGATGCTTGATGTTTTTGTCTTTGGTGGTTTTGAGATAAGCACTCGCCCAGTTACAAGCACGGTTGAGTAGGTCGTCTAAGTCTGCGTTTAATAGCAATACTCCTGACTGGTTTTGTACGGCGATCGCTTTCCCATCAGGACTAAATTTTTCCCCTAAGAATGAGTTGGTTGTGTAGAGTTGGGTTTCTTGGGTAAATATGCCATTGAGTAGATGGAGTGTTACTTTACCATAGTCATGTTCGATGGCTAGAATATCACTGTTAGGGCTGAAACTAATACTCTCAACTAACTCATTCTCATTCTTAATCCGTTTTTTCAGTTTTTTCTTCTCAAAATCCCATAATATAACAGTATCATTATTACTAACTGAAGCGATCATTTTCCCGTCAGGACTAAAAGTTACCTTACTCACTATATCTGTATGACCCTCAAAAGTGCTGATAAGTTTTCCCTCCAAACTCCAAAGTTTTAATTTTTCATCATCACTACCAGAGAGAATATGTTCACCATCAGGACTAAACTTGACATCATTAATTTCTCCATAATGTCCCTTCAAAATTGTGATTAATTTTCCATCACTATCCCAAAGTTTGACAACATTACTAGAAGTAGAAACAATAAAGTTACCATCTGGATGTAAATTAATATTATTGATCCCATAATCATAAATTTGATACGGTTTTATGGGAATTCCATCACTTTTCCACAACTTAATTACACTATTTTCTAATCTTTCATAATTATAGCTAAGAGTAATAATTTTCTTACTATCACGACTAAAATCCAAACTTCTTACTTGATCTATATGTTCTAGTTTGCCAATATAAGTACCATCTATTCTCCAAAGTTTGGCAAAATTATCATCACCAATAGTAGCAATAATTTGACTATCTGGACTGAAAATAACCTTTTCAACTTTCTGGTAATGCCCACCTAAATCTTGAATTAATTTACCATCAAGGTTCCATAATTTTACTTGATTATGGCTTCTAGTAGCAATTATTTGTTTGTCCGGACTGAGAATTATTTTTTCAATTTTTTTATTATCACTATTAAAAGAATTAATTAGTTGACCACTGCGACTAAAAAAATTTACTTGATCATCGCTGACAACTGCAACAGCCTCACTGTTTGGACTAAAAACAATGTCTTCCAACTGTTGATAATTTCCATCTGATTCTGCAATTAATTCACCTTCGTTACTCCAGAATTTTATTTGGTTGTAACTGGCAGAAACAACAATCTCACTATCTGGACTAAAAGCAATTTTGTCTACTTCATTATGTTCTAGACGTTTAAGATATACTCCTTCGCTATCCCATAATTGAATAAACTTATGATTATAGATAGCAGCTATTATTTTTCCATCGGAGCTAACGCTAATATTTTTGACAGATTCCGTATTTTCCTGTAAGGGTATTTCTCCTCTATCAATATTCCACAATTTAGGAGAATAACTATAGTTAGTGCTGTTTGTAATGAAATTTTGATTGTCAGGACTAAAACTAAAAGTGTAAGAATTAGGTACAATTATTTTTGTTAGAAAATCTTGATTATTCTGTAATACTTCTACTTTTCTGAAATTGTTGTTAATTCTAGTAATAGTTGCACTTAAAAATTTGTCAAAACTACTTATATACTCTTTTCTATCAATAAAAAAATTTCCCGTCGATAAATTATCTACTTTCCAAAATATTACTGTATCATCTTCGCTCGCTGATACTAGAAATTTGTTATTCGGGCTAAAACTGAGATGCGAGATATTTTCACTATGTTTATCTACTTGATCTAAAATCCAAACCCGGTTAGACCGGTGAATATAATTTACACGCAAGTAATTTTGACTATACTTTAGAACAGAAAATATTAACTTTCTATTATCACTAATAACATTATGAGTATAATCTTCTAAAGATTCACCATATCTTTTAATAAGTTCTCCATCGACTTTATAAACTTTAAAATCATTGCCTCGACTAGACAACATAACAGTTTTATTATCTATAAACTCAATATCAGTTGTGGCATAATTATTTATATTTACATCTTCTTTTTCCTCATCAATAAACCAAAGCTTGACATTATCATAGTCGTCAGCAGAAGCAACAATCTTACCATTAGGGCTAAAAGTAACGTGGGTAACAGGGGCAGTATGTCTGTCAAAAATTTTAACTACACTACCATCTTTTATTCTCCACATTCGCACTTTTCCATCTTTACAACCTGTAGCTAAAAACTGATTATTTTGACTAAAACTAACATCCAATACATCATCACTATGTTCTAAAATAATCTCTTCTCTACTACCATCTATCCACCTAATTATTGCTCGATTATCTTTACTAGCAGAAGCAACTATTTTACCATCAGAACTAAAGTCAACCTGGGTAATATCATCAGTATGTTTATAAGAAAATTTTTCCTCTTGACTACCATCAACAGACCAAACTTTTACTGTATCATCTTTACTACCCGTAGCAATCATTTTCTCATCATTACTAAAGCTAACATGAGTTACATCATCCTCATGTTCTTCAAATCTATTAAACTCTTTTACTTCCTGAATTGCTGTACTTAATTCTGACAAAACTTGCAGTTTAGTTCCTGGAGTTGCTCCCAAAGATAACCATTTTAATTTTTTTCCTGCGTCAATAGCAGATACTAACCGATCTAGTTCTGTATTATCCTTAGAAGCTGCACTTAAACCTGACAAATAACTGTTAATTCCGAATAACGCTGTAGCAATAGCAATTCCCCCTATTGTTAAAACCATTCCCCCTAAAGTAATAGCCGCACGACGGGCAGAATTTAGTTCTTTTCGCAAAGCCTCATTCAACATTTTTTCTGTCTGTTTCCGCAGCTCTCTTTCCTTCTCCAACTCAGCAGATATCTGAGCTGCTTCTGACATTTCTTTTCTGACAAAATATGCTAAATAATCGTGAACTAATTGATAATTATCTCATGGAGTTGCCGGGATTCTAAATACTAATCTAGACTTAACTAAAACAGTTAAAATTAATTCCATCCGTTCGGGTTTCTCTGTATATTCTTCCAACTCCACCCGACTTTTGAGGGGGCGAGTATTATTCTCGTCTGTGAGGAAATATAAAACTACTTTTGCTAACCTTTCGTTCTCCGGTCCACAATACTTAATTACCTCTTCTAAATACCGCCCGACAAA
The DNA here is from genome assembly GCF_050015975.1 of Dapis purpurea BLCC-M126. Taxonomy (NCBI): domain Bacteria; kingdom Bacillati; phylum Cyanobacteriota; class Cyanophyceae; order Oscillatoriales; family Microcoleaceae; genus Dapis; species Dapis purpurea. The sequence continues at coordinate 92,609 of NZ_JBNHER010000260.1, forward strand.
AGCTTGTTTCGGACCTTTTGCTTGATACTCTGCTAAAGTAGTAATATTCTCACTTTGTAACTGGGACCCCACAATTTGTAATTCAATTGGTCGGACAGTTTTCAAATCTCCTGCTAAATCTTTTACTAATTCATCTATTAGTTCTGAAGTTAAAGTAAAAGTAGTTTGGGCTGTTATTCAAGGAATAACAGATTTAGCATTTTCGATAGAAAAATCACCAATGTAATAGATATAATTTTTGCTGAGAATATCGTTGTTAATAATATCTAGACTTACTATCCTATTGCATTCTAAAAGATAATTTATGAAATCTTCTCGCAGGGAAATAATTACATTTACAAAAGATATTTGCAGACATCGGTGGAGAAATTCATAGAATTGTTGACGACTATCTATGTCCTTATTATTAAAGAAAAATTCCTCAAACTGGTCAAATATTAAAACTGTTACTGTATTCTGCTGTTCTTGCGCTCTTAAAATTGCCAGTAAGTCATCGTTAGATTTAATAGAGGCAGGTAAATTTTCTCTATTTTCCAATTGTGAAATAGCCTTTGCCAAACTATCACCAAGGTCTTGCCTCCAATTAGTATAAACTTGCTGCAAAACTGGCAAAATGTCGCTAGTTTCTATAGATTATCCTTTGAGAATTGGAATTAATCCAGCTTCCACTAAAGAACTTTTACCAACTCCAGACGGACCGTACAAAATTGTGAATCGATGCTCAGGGAGTTTAATCTTAGCTACTAGGTTTTCCACATCTGGCAACCTGCCAGAAGTAGCTATTTCTTGAGTTAGTTGTTCTGATTTTTTAATTCCTGGTAAAGCTAAATTTAATCGTTGTTTTCTTGGCTGTAATTTTCCTGCCCCAATAAAAGCTTTAATGGCAAATTGAGTCTCAATTTCTTGTTGCTCTAGTTTTTGATTAAATGCAGTTAAATAATCTCCTTTGTGGAAATAGCAATTTACCAATTCTTTGACAATCAACCGATAAAGTTCGGGGTCGTAACCAGGTTTAGTTATAGTTTTTGTTGCTTCTAAAGTTGTAATAGCTGTTTCTACTTGGTCAAGATTTTTTTGAGCTTTAGCTAAGGAAAATAAATACCAACCCTTGTGATAGTGAAGTTCCCAATCTAATGTTAGATTACTTTTGTCAGCATAATTTGATATTTCAGTAACGGCTTCTTCTAGTAAAGATAATGCTTGTTGAGCAAAGTCTTCGGTTTTATGCCAAGCTTTTCGATTTGACTTAACTTCGGCTAAAAATCCATAAGCTCTAGCTATTCTAAACTTTGTTTGATGACTTTGATGAATAGTTAAAGCTTTTTCCGCAACTTTTTCTAACTCATGCCAATCTAAAAGTCGATGATTAACCTCTGCTAAATAATTAATAAATCTATCAATCAAATCAGTTCTTTCCGCAACTTCTAAACAATTTATACATTCCTGAAAATAATCTTTTGCTTGTTGGCAACTCTGCTTATACTCCTGACGTTTTATATCAGCATAATTCCGCCACCATAAGCCTAAATAAAATAATAAATATCCTTGTTTTACTAAGTTATTAATTTGTTCCCATAGCTCTAAACTTCGCTCATAATGTTTGCAAGAATCTGCCGAATTATCTGCTAATCTACCCAGGGCAAATTCCAGATCAGCTTCTAATTCTGGCTCTAATTTTACGCCATTTTTTAATAGTTACTCTTTGTCATCTACTCCCAACTTCATTTGATTACTCTTATCTCGAATAACCCTTTCTAAACATTCACGAGAAAGTGGTAGTTTCCGCTCTTTCATGATTAAACTACGCAGCAGTTGTAATAATTCACGAACGTGACCCCCACTAATTTGACAGAGGCGGTCAAGTGTTTCTGGTGTATCAAAGACTTCGGAAATTAAACCGAGTCTCTGCTCAGAGTCTAAGTCAGGAAATGCTCTCGCCAAAACCATCTGTCGTAGATTGTTCATTCCCAAGGCATATTCATTACCATCTCGTAGTCTCACAGGTACCATTGGCAGAACTTTCGGTTCCACTGCTAGGCGACTGGTCAGTCTATTGTAATCATTGGAAAACATTAGAGACAGAGGTATAGTGTAGATAAGATGACATTTGAGTTGTCGTAACTGTTCCCCTCTATCTACAAATAAATATTCAGGTTGAGGGCGACCCCAAGCTTTAGTTCTATTTTCTACACGGTCAAGGTTATCAACTATTACTACTAAGCCTTTTTTCCCATCTTGTTTCAACTTTTCAACAGTAGGTTCAATTAATTCTGTGTTGATAATTTCCAGAATACTAGCTGTTTGTGGCTCCAAATAATCTCTCAATTTCTTACGAAGTTCAAGACTATTCTTGGTTTTAGCAGTAATTTTACCAATTTCCAAAACTAGAGATACTCCCTCATCATCGCTAGCTTTTACTTCTCCAATACCAGGCAAACCTGCTTCCAGAGAAAACTTATCTTCGGAACTAGCAGAAATTTGACCAACTCCAGGTAGTGTAGCTTCCGCAGACAAGTCTATTTCTGTTTGTAAAAGTTTGACCGCTCCGTCAATAATTCTTTGAAAACCTTTTGGTTGAGGCAAACTAATTTTTTCCAAACTCTCAATACTTTCTGTTACCCGACGAGCGATCGCCAACATAATATCGCCAATATCAACATCACCCATTTCTAAATCTTGAGAAGATTCAAAATAAACCACATGAAATTCTGCTTTTTCTAATGCAGCTTTTAGTCGTAATAATTCTGTAGATTTGCCACAACCGATATGGCCTGTAAATAGTTCACAAGTAGGCTCATTTATTGTCCCTAAGTTCTTCAATGATTTTGCCCCCTCGCACTTCAGAAAAATCTATGTAATACTTTTGGTATTGTGGGTTCTCAGCTTTTAGAACCTGACTAGGGTTTGTAGCTTGATAAAATTTCTGTAAATCTAATCCCATAATATTTTTAATGTTCTCCTAAAATCAATCTAATTTTTAATATAGCTGAAAGCTGACAGCTAATAGCTTACTATCTGGTTTTAATAAAAATTTGATTGAAGTAATACATCCCCTCAGAATTTTTAGCAATACCAATACCAGTTAAATTATAATCACCTATCATATTTTTATGATGACCAGGACTATTAATCCAACCTACAACAGCTTGTTCTCCAGGATTACTATAACCAAAATTATTAGCCAAATTTTCAGCAGCACTTCTGTAAGTAATTTTTTGACTAATTACTTCTACTCTTTCTTTAAATCCATCATGGCTAAAAGTTGCTTCTCCACTAGCCATTTGTTGAGCATGAATTGCAGCTTGTTGAGCAATAGTATTATCCCACTCTAGAGGAGGCAAGTTTTGAGATTTTCGATATTGATTTATTTGAGTAAAGACAGATTTTTTTAATCTACTAACATCAGGTGAAACTGTTACATTTGGTCTAGAGATAGGAGTTTGTATGGGATTGTTAATTTCTGGCATTTCTGGTAAATTTTCGATTAATTTTTGATAATTACAACTACTCAAAAATATTGTCAGAATCCAGAAAATTTGTTTAAAATATTTACGATTCATAAGTTAATATATTGCTTAGGCAAAGAAACCGGGTTTTTATGATAAATTGTTGTTTTTATAATAGATATCTAAGAAAAAACCCGGTTTCTGAGTTTGTCTGTGTAAGTCCTAACTTGCTGAAAACAGAACTTACACATAAAGTACGAAAAACTAGGCTTGAGATTGCTTCCCTGTCGATCGCAATGACAACTGTTCAAGCGGATTTTAGATTTAGATGTCGTGGGGACTAATGGTAGATGTCGTAGGGGCGAATGGCCATTCGCCCCTACTCTTATCTTTAATACTGAATAACAGGAATGCTACCAGATTTGATATTACCGTTCCAAAAACTTCGCCACCGTTTGCACATCCTTATCCCCACGTCCGGAACAATTCAGCACAATACGCAGACTACCACTTAACTGTGGGCAAAGAATTTCTAAATAAGCGATCGCATGAGCAGTTTCCAGAGCCGGAATAATACCCTCCAACTGAGACAAACGTTGAAAAGCATCAACCGCTTCCTTATCAGTCACACCATAATATTCAGCCCTATTACTATCCTTTAAAAAGCTATGCTCAGGACCAACCCCAGGATAATCTAAACCAGCACTAATAGAATGGGGTTCTATTATCTGACCTTCCTCATCCTGCAACAAATAACTCATCGCTCCATGCAACACACCCACACGCCCAAGAGTCAAAGTAGCAGCGTGCTTATTCGTATTAACTCCCTCTCCAGCAGCTTCCACACCGATCATCCGCACCGAGGACTCATTCATAAACTCATGGAATAATCCCATCGCATTAGAACCCCCACCAACACAAGCCATCAAAATGTCAGGCAAACCGCCCCACTTTTCCAAACATTGAGCGCGGGTTTCTACACCAATAACCGCATGAAAATCACGCACCATCATCGGGTAGGGATGTGGTCCAGCAACCGAACCCAGAATATAATGAGTTGTCTCAACATTTGTCACCCAGTCGCGAATAGCTTCCGAAGTCGCATCTTTGAGAGTACCGGTGCCAGCTTCTACTGGTCGCACCTCCGCCCCCAGTAGTCGCATTCTGAATACATTTAGAGCTTGACGTTCCATGTCGTGAACGCCCATATAAATTACACATTCCAAGCCAAACCGAGCGCAAACTGTAGCAGTCGCCACACCATGTTGACCAGCACCTGTTTCAGCAATAATACGTTGTTTGCCCATTCTCCGAGCCAATAAAGCTTGAGCTATAGCATTATTAATTTTGTGTGCTCCAGTATGGTTCAGGTCTTCCCGTTTCAAGTAGATTTGTGGGCCTGTGCCATCTGGTCTAGCATAATGAGCCGTCAGACGTTCGGCGAAGTAAAGAGGGCTAGGACGACCTACATAGTCTCGTAATAGTTGTTGAAGTTCCTCTTGGAAAGTGGGGTCTTGACTGTATTTTTTGTAGGCTGCTTCTAGTTCAAATAGAGCTGGCATTAATGTTTCTGGGACATATTTACCGCCAAATTGGCCAAATCTACCCAGGCCATCGGGTTGTTGAGTGGAGGTTGGATTTAAGGGTGTAGTAGTCACAAATTGTTTCTAAATAATGGAACATTTTTCATTATATGTATCCTGCTTGCTAGTAGTTTAACTAAGTTGAAAATCATTGATTTTGATTGTTATAATATTGGCTATCTGAAGGTTAGATAGTATTAAATAATTTGCCAAAAATCTCAAAATAGATTATCTAGTCTAAAATTTTTACTACTGTATTCCTTTATCTTCCCTATTACCCAATTATCTAGGTATTTTTTTTACAACCTCAATCAACCTCCTATGTAGTTGAAAAATTGCAATTTAAATGTTTCTTGGCTCTACTATGTTATTTTTATCAATTTTTTTAATAAAATTTTAACTTTTTGTTTGTAGATGTCAAGGAGTTATAAGTTTTGTAAAAAATTATTGTAAAAATCAGACTAGACCTTCAAAAAGGCACAAAATAATTAATATAAACTATCTCTATCTATAAAGAAGAGAAACACATCTAAAAATAAAAAAAATTTAGATGAAAACATCAAGAAAATATTAAGAGAATACTATGGAAGTAGAAGAACTTTTGGCACGTTATGCTGCCGGGGAAAGAAATTTTCGGGATATTGAGTTGTTTCGATCTGAGCTGAGTAATATTAATTTAGCTGGTGCAAGTTTGTTTCGTGCTAACTTGTTCCGGGCTAATCTATTTAGAGCAAATTTGATTGGTGTTAATCTGTACAATGCTACTTTGATTGGTGCTAATTTATATTGTGCAGATTTGAGTGGTGCAAATTTGAGTGGTGCTAACCTAACTCGTGCAGATTTGAGTGGTGCAAATTTGAGTGGTGTTGACTTGAGTGCTGCTGATTTGAGTGGAGCAATTTTGAGTTATGCTCATCTCAGTTATGCTGACATGAGTCGTGCTAATTTACATAAAGCAATCCTAATTGATACAAACTTAACTGGCGCAAACTTAAGTGGTGCTGACTTAACAGGTACTGAGATAACTGGGGTAAATGTGACTGAAACTAGATTTTCTTTAGGTATTGGTTTGTCTACAGAGATGAAGCGAGAGTTGCAACAGCAAGGAGCAATCATTGAGGATATGCCAGAAGAACCCCATGCAAGTAGATTATTGAGTCGGATTTAATAAACTTGTCACTTTATAACTAAAAAAAAATGACAAATCTTTGTCATTTAAGGATTTTAGCCACCCCCCCAAAAAAAAGATTATAATTATTGCTGTATCTTAATTTGAGGGATTTTTTTCATCTATTTAGGGACAACTCTAATGATACTCAATCCCCCAGAATTGTACTTGCCAAATTCTGGGGGTTTTGAAACTGATAGAGATTTGAATGCTGCTATCAACCTGAAAAATTATGTGTATCAGTAGCTTGAGTTCCAAGCGAATTTAAGCCTGTGGAGAAGATAAGTTACAGACTGCGGTTAGTGATCTTCAGTGAAACAGGAAGCTAGCTCCAAAACCCTCATGGGTAAGTTTGGGTAAGTTTAGTAGAACGGAATTGGTAAACTCAGGTAATATTTTTTCTATCAAGAAGAAATGTTAGCTCTTAAATAGACAAACTTATGAGACAATCTAGACAAATACGACAACTTCTCAGCACCTTTAGGATAATCGCCTCCCGCTCGATCATTTCTGTACTGGTAGTCTGTAGCCTGCTGATGATATTTGTCTCCTCTCTTAGCCCTACCCCAATAGCAACAGCTTCCGCCGGGGATAGTGTAATGTTGGTGCAAACTCCACTCCCTTCAAAAGCCAGCACACCAGATGAAGCAATTAATGAAGATTTCGATGATGTAGAACTTATACGCGAATATATTAGTACGACTAAGAAAAGAAGCATTTCTTCTATCTTTACTATCTTCTTTTTGACCATTGGGCCGCTCAAAATTGTGCCTACCTTTGCAAGTCTGACTGCTAATGCCGACGAAACACTCCGAAAGAAAATGGCATTTCGTGGGTTTTGGATTTCAACCTTAGTTATGATTTTGACTGCCCTTTTTGGTATAGGACTACTGGATAAATATGGAATCCCTATTTCAGCTCTAATAATGGCAGCGGGGATTATACTGTTTTTAGTTGCACTGAGAATGGTAATGATGCAGTATGGCTCCACGGCTCCGCCCCCATCTCCTCCAGAAAATCCATCCCTTGATTTAGTTGTTACTCCCCTAATTTTTCCTACAATCTTGACCCCCTACGGAATTGCCATGGTGATGATTGTCATGTCCATTCTCAAGAAGTTAACAGGCAATGAGGTTTTAGTTTTGGGACTGTTAGTGCTGATAATGGTACTAAACCTGCTGAGTATGCTCTATGCTCGTCAAATTCTCAAGGTTTTGAAACCATCAATCCTCAAAGTTATCGGACTGGTGTTAGGGATTATTCAGCTTTCCTTGGCTATTACATGGATCTTCACAGCTATTAGAATGGAAGCTTTAGCAATTCGAGCAATTTTGACATCCTGACGTTTTTTCTTGCTTAGGGTTTACTGATTAAAGATCAAAGTATTGACAGATAAAGGTTTTGGACTTTTTAAGTGGTGAAAAAGTACCAGATTTTAGCCTGATCAGGCTAAAAAAGTGAGTATCTTGGGTTTGGTAGAGGCACCCAAGTTAAAAGAGAATTTTTCCTTTGTAAGTCTTTTACAACTCCTGATTCCTCTTGAGTTTTCACTACTCCCTACTCCCTACTCCCTGCCTTAGCAAAAAGACTTTTGAGCGCAACCCCTATTTACTTCAAATGTTTATCAAAAAAATCTATTGCCATATCCATCAAACCAGGATCAAAATCTACTCCCCTACCATGGTAATGTCCCCACTCAGGTTTTCTAACCAACTCAACTTCTACACCTTTTTCTGATAAAGCATCTCTCAATAAAACACTTTGACTTATTGGTACAACTTTATCTGTTTCTGCGTGCATAATTAGAAAAGGTGGGTCTTGATCATCAATATGAGTAATGGGATTAGCAAGAGCTGATAATTCTAATTTTTGTGATACAGGTCCACCTAATAATTTATGGGTTACTACGGTATAAGCATACCATTCTTTGTCTTTATACTTTTCCTCAACAGCAGCAGTAATAGGTTCATTAAAAGCGGGAGGAACTTTTGTAAAATCTGTAGCTGGATACCATGCACAAACCGCTTGTACTGCACTAGATATTTCTTGATTATTGTTTGTTTCTGACAATTCTTTCACCCCTGCTGATGTTCCTAACAAAGCACTTAAATGTCCCCCAGCAGAAGGCCCCCAAGCACCAAAATTATTGGGGTCTAAATCATATTTATCTGCATTTTTTCGCAACCAACGCACTGCTTTTTTTACATCCTGAATTTGGGCAGGAAATAGAGCTTCATTACTAAATCTATAGCTAATGCAAGCCATCGCATAATTTCTGGGCACGACAATTTTACCAGGGCAATATGTTTTTGTTCCTTCTAGCCAACCTCCACCATGAATGTAGATTAATAGAGGCAAAGGTTTATCTGGTTTTTTCTCTGGTAAATATAAATCTAAAAGCAGTGATTTTTCCTGATTTTGAAAATTATAATTCCCATAAACAAGATTTTGTAAAACTTTAACTTCTATTGGCTTTTGCTGACAACTTGTAATTAATAACGTTAACACCAGCCACAAAAATTTGGAAATAATATTGTTGATTTTTTGAGAATTACTCATACTTGCAAAAAGATTACGTTGAGAAAAATTATAGATTAGAATGCAGCAAAAATTAAGTCTAGCACTCAACTTTTCATAATATTGCTGAAAGCTATTTGCGGAGGATTCCGTGAGGAAACGCTTTTTGAGTTTTGATTTCTGAATTTTAACTGCTGACTTCAGCTATACCAGCAGCTTGCTTTATCGGTGCAAGCAACTCCATTGGTAAGTTCAGCATATTTAAGGTAGTTTCCTCTTTTCCCTGGCTATTTGGTCCGTGATAGTCACTTCCACCAGTCATCAACAACCCATACTTTTTGCACAACTCTTTTAAATTTTGCACTTGAGTCGGAGAGTGACAGGGATGAAAAACTTCTAGTCCGATCAAACCTGCTTCTACCATTTCTGGTAATACTTCTTCCACCTTTCCCCCACGGAACAGATAGGGATGCGCCCAAACAGGAACTGCCCCACAACTACGCAGTAAACTAATGCCTTCAACTATAGAAAACTTTTCATAATGAACATAAGCAGGTTTATCATCCCCCAACCAACGCTCAAAAGCTTCTTGAGGAGATCGCACATAACCCGCTTTAACCAAAGCCATAGCAATATGTGGTCTTCCCGGTGCTATTCCTGCTTCCATTTTTGGTAATTCGATAGGATACCCTAACTCAGCTAAGTTTTCTGCCATTAACTGGGCGCGTCGATGTCTGCCAGCAATGCGCTCTCTCAAGGGCGGGAGTAATTTATTAGCATCTGGATAAAATCCTAGAATATGAAGGGAACAATTATTATGAACTGTGCTTAATTCTAAACCAGGTACTATTTCTATATTGTAGTCAGAAGCAATACTAATTGCTTCATCACAACCAGATAATGTATCGTGATCGGTTATGGCTAATGCTTGCACCCCTGAACTTGCTGCTTTGATCGCCAATTCTGTAGGAGTTAGGGTTCCGTCGGAGTAAGTAGTGTGACAGTGGAGTTCTAACATAAGTTTTTTTTTACAATAGTTTTAATAATTGTAGTAACTTTAAATACCCATAACTTTAATATTATCGTTTATTGTACCAAATTTAAAAAAGGTAGTTTTACCAAATCTGCTAAGAACAAGGGACTTTAGCAATAAATTGGGTTTAAAGCCTCTCCCTTATAGGGCTGTTTCAAACTCAAATAAATAATCGGTTAAGAGAAGTTTGGGCCTTACAGGGGTAAGTTTTTAATAAAGGGGTGAGTAATCACTTTTATTCAGTATAAAACCCCAATAAAATGTATTTTATTATACTATATATTTGTTGCTCTAACCGCACTTCCCACATTCCCCACCCTACAATACTTCCAAGACTTATGAGTCAAGCATAGCCCTTATAGGGGGACTTTTATGCTATGATTAAAATAAGCGGAAAGGTATAAAATGCTCTAAAAAGCTAGCTACTTAATCCGTGGCGCAGCACTTTGAACACTAGAGTTATGGGGTTTTGTATTCTGAAGGCTTGTAGATGGAAAAGCTCGCTGGCAAAAAGTACCAGAAAACCAAAGTTTTTTTTAGGTTTGAACTGTACCGTAAGGCATAGATATACAAGCTCTTGTAATAGGGCAAACGCTTGGGGAAAAACCATCTCTGGAGAAATACATCGCTTGCGTATTTAATTTAAGTGCACTCTAGGGAACCAAGAATCCTAGTTTCAGGAGAATCTCGACGCCCAACTGCCGGCAGAGTATGTCAACCAAATTACCCTAATCCTTCTGGCTTTTACCTTTTAAATTCCCCTTGTGCTGAATATATAGCAATTCCCATACTGGTGAGGTACAAAATTCTGGGCAATAGCTCATTTGGTAACAGGCAACAATTGATCTGGTAATAGGGAAGAAAGATAAAATTATACCTCACGCTTACTGAGAAACGCTATACTATTTAAACAATATTTTGTATCATTTATGAAAAATTATCTATGATTGCTGTCTTTCCTTGACTCTCTATTTATCGTAAATATTTACTAAAGTTTCTGTATATATATTGAGACTGGTTATCACATTTATTGCCTAAAGTGTAAATTTACTTAAGGTTCATCAATCAAGAAAGATTGGTATGTCTTTTACATATCAATACTTCAAGAATTTTATCTGTTCTTAACAACTTAGTTGCATTTTATATATTTTAAATACTTATTTTCCTAAATTGCCTTAATTGGTAAAATCAGATTTTTATGTGATTAAAATCACATTTTTTGTGTACATAAATCTTAACCTTAATACTATAATAGTGTTATCAATTAAGATAGGAATATTTTATTTTGAGTAATTAAATATATGGCCACTAATAATGTTATGACATATACAAGAATTGAGAATTATTCAAGTTCTGATGTTACAACTTTAAAATCAATGTTTACCAACAAACAATTAATCAAATTGGCCAAAAATTTGGATATACTTAGCCAACGAGGTGCAACTGGCAAAGTATTATTAAATAGTCCAGCCAAAGAAGGACAACTCAACATATTCTATGGTAGATTACTCTATACCACTAGTGATATCCACAGAGTAAGGCGTTGGGAACGAGCAGTTAGATTGCACTGCCCTGAGTGGAATCCAAGAACCTCACAACAACTATCAGATCCAGAAAAACCTTGGGAATATTTGCTCTTGTATGATGGAATTAGCAAAAATCAAATCACTATTTCTCAAGCTAAAGCAGTAATTCGCACTGTCACCTTAGAAATATTATTTTCCATGAGTCACTACCCAGATCTGACACATAAGTGGGAAGGAAATCCTGAGAGTAAATCAGAATTATCCCTTGGTTTATCTCTATGTTATCGGGAAATAGAACCAATTTTCACTAAAGTGACTCAAATGCAAAATCTATTTAAACAAGCAGATTTTGAAAATTTAAACCTAAACCTTGCTCCTGTTCCTAAAAAACCTATTTCCCCAGAAGCTTTATCTGGTTGGGGTAAATATTTACAGGGGGATCTAACTTTGTGGGATATTGCTTACAAACTACAAAAATCAGCATTAGCTGTCACTAAGACTTTACTTCCCTTAGTCAAGAAAGGGTTACTACAATTACAAACAATTCCAGATTTACCAGAACCGAATTTCAAATCATCTTTACCAACAGTTACTAAGAATTTACCAACAGTTACGAAGAAAAAGATAGACAAGACTAAACCAAAGAAAAAGCAATTAATTGCTTGTATTGATGATAGTCCAGTAGTTGCTCAAACATTAAAGAATATTGTTAAACCTGCTGGATATGACTTGATTAGTATACAAGACCCTATCAAAGGATTTGTAAAAATCGCTGAACATAAACCAGATTTGATTTTTCTTGACTTAGAAATGCCTAATGCTAATGGTTATACTGTTTATCAATTTCTACGTCAAGCACCATTATTTGCCAAAATACCAGTGATCATCTTTACCAGTCGGAATAACTTGATAGATCGCAGTCGGAGTAAATTAATTGGAGCTGCTGAATTTATGAACAAATCTGCTCAACAAGAAGAAATTTTAAAAACTATCAAAAAATATTTGTCTATTACTTCAAAACATTAACTGATCGAGAATAAGTTAATATTGCTATTGCTGATGTCAGTCAAAGTTAATATGTCTGAATTATCTAGATTATTTAAAATTTTTGGCTAATCCTTATAATGAAGTCAGATGTTCTTTTTGTAACTGAAAGTTTGAACAACTTTCCAAAAATATTTCATTTTAAAAAGTAGGATTTTATAGCAATATGATAAATGTTTGCTACATTTTTTTGAGATAGGGAACTAGGGTAATAGGGGGAGAGAAGTTGCATATAACATCCTTACGCTTACGGTAGAAGAAAAAACATAAATAATTAACTCGCTCATTAGTACTAATTTATCAAAAAATTTATTCCACTTATTGTTAATTACTTAATAATTAAAATTACGCACTTAAGTAGAGCATTTTTTTTTGACGCTTGATATTACCCTCAATTATTTTGATAAAGGGAAATACTACTATTTGATCATTTCAAAATAATAGTATTTGATCACCTACTTGACTTTTGCTGAGAATGTCACTACTTATTTTAGTTAACAAAATTAACCAACCTTAAAAGCAAAGTCAAATAACAGAAGCAAGAAAAGCTGATTGCTGAGACGCAACCGAGTAATTACTATCGTTTTATGAAGAAAAATAAACTTTTAGAAAAATATTAAAAAATAGCAATCATTAGGAATTATTATTAAATTAGTTTTAACAGTGGAAAGATAAGCAATGGGAAAGGCAAGTGTTTTAATTGTAGAAGATAGTCCAACAGAAGCTACTATTCTCACTGACTGTTTGAAAAAATCAGGATATGATGTGTTGAATGTAACTACAGCAGAAGCAGCTAAGGCTATCCTACTACAACAAAACTTTGATGCAATTTTAATGGACGTTGTACTACCTGGTCAAAGTGGTTTTGGTCTATGTAGAGAACTAAGAAATCAAGAAAATACGGCGAATACACCGATTATTATTTGTTCTAGTAAGTCAGGGAAAATCGATCAAAAGTGGGGTATGAAGCAAGGAGCATCTGCCTATGTTACTAAACCAGTCGATCGAGAGCAACTTGTGGCAACATTAGAAAAATTGGTTGTTTGAAAAATATAGGTATTTAATGATTAAAGCATTAAAAAAAGCCAATGCCAAAACAACCATTCTTAAGTAGTAGTACACAATTTATATCTATAGAAGTCTCTAAGACTTTACAGGTTATACTATCTACCCGTGAGCTGGATGAAGTGATTACCTTAGACCACAGAACAATCTTACAAATACCAGGTATGCCAACTGTAGTTGTAGGGGTGTTTCAGTGGCAAGGCGAAATTCTCTGGTTAATTGATATTGCTTACTTGATGGGTTTTGAACCTTTATTATCTACTGGATACTATGAGCAAAAGTTTAGGGTAGTGAAAGTGAAATTTCGAGATAGTTATCTCGGTATATTAGTGCAAAAAGTAGGTAACTTGCTTGATGTTGAAAGTAAAGAAATTAGTGTTGTAAAAACCCCAAAAATAAATTCAGTTGTCGAAAAATTTATTCAGGGAACTTGCACTAACTCAGCAGGAGAAAAAAAGATGATTTTAGATATTGAAGCAATCATAGAATACATAAATGAATTTAGAAATTAGAATTCATAATTCAGAAGTCAGAAGTTAAATTCTTATTTTATTTTTTTGATAAAACTAGAAAAAAGATTTAACTGATAACTGATAAATTAAGGCGGTTCCGACCTAGAAAGCTAACTGATTAAAAGGCGGGGTTTTAGACCCAATTATTTTTATAAGTATAGTAGACCATAGTGCAAATAATCCATGATCTACAAAATTATAAAAGTCTTACCAATAAATACTTGTGACTTTTGAATGGATGACTTTTGCATAGCGTTACTAGCCCCAAAAATTAGTTAGATTCATTAATTAATTCCTCATTAAGCATTAGTAATAAAATTATGACACAGACACGCTTTAGAAAAACAAACCAACCAGATAATAGAGATCCAAATCAAGCTAAAGATTACCATCAAAAATCTCATCAAGAAACTACACAACCTCAATCAGGCAATGAAGAAGTGACAATTGTGCCAGTAGAAGTATGGCAGCCAAGCAGTAACCAAACATCTAATTCTTCACAAAAATCACTAGGCTTAAAATCAAAAACTAACGCCCTCGCAGAGGATTTAGCAGTATTACGCTCTAATTTAGATATCAGAATTAATCAACTTCAATCATTAATAGAAACAGAAGGAGCTGCAGCAGAAAGAGCCGAATTATTAAACAAAATAACCTCTAATATTAGGGAATCTCTAACCCTCAAAGATATATTTAAAACAGTTGTAGAAGAGGTGAGAGATGCATTACAAACAGACAGAGTAATAGTATATGAATTTGATAAAAATTGGCAAGGCACAGTCATTGCTGAATCAGTAGATGTGCAATGGCCAGAATCTCTAGGAGCTGAAATAACCGATCCCTGTTTTGCTGACCGTTATGTAGAATTTTATAAAAAAGGACGGGTAAGGGCGATCGCTGATATCTACGAAGCGGGATTAACCGAATGTCACATTGGTCAACTTGAACCCTTTGCGGTTAGAGCAAATTTAGTTGCCCCCATTCTTGCCAGCGGAAAACTATTAGGTTTATTAATAGCTCATCATTGCGCTGAACCCCGACAATGGATAGAATCAGAAATCGAATTTTTCCAGCAACTGGCAATTCAACTGGGTTACGCTGTAGACCAAGCTCTACTATTAGAAAAACAACGGGCGGCTACCCAACAAGCTCAAAAATTAAATAAAATTAATGCTGAAATTCGTAAATCCCTCAACCTAAAAGACATATTAGTTACTGCAGTCGAAGAAACCCGCAGTGCTTTAAACTCAGATCGAGTAGTAGTTTACGAATTTGATGGCGACTGGAAAGGCACAGTCATTGCTGAATCAGTTGATAGTAAATGGCCAAAAGCTTTGGGAGCAAAAATTGCTGACCCCTGTTTTGCTGACCGTTATGTACAATCTTATCAACAAGGGCGAGTTAAGGCGACAGACAATATCGCAGAAGCAGGACTAACTCCCTGTCATATTAATCAGCTTAAACCTTTTGAAGTCAAAGCAAACTTAGTTGCTCCCATTGTAGTTGAGAAGAAACTACAAGGTCTGTTGATTGCCCACCAATGTTCTGGCCCCAGAGCTTGGACAGAATTAGAAATAGACTTGATACAAAAAGTTGCTATTCAGGTGGGATACGCTCTAGACCAAGCATACCTATTAGAAAAGCAACAAGCTGCAGTTAAACAAGCTCGATTATTAAACGAAATTTCCAACAGTTTGCGGAGTACGACGAATACTGAAGAAGTTTTTGATACTGTAATTGAAGAAGCTCGTAATGCTCTGGGAGCAGACCGCGCCATCATCTATCAATTTGATGATAACACGATCGCTACAGTGGTAGCAGAATCAGTTGGTTATGGTTGGAAAGCAACTCTTGGGCATAAAATGGATGACCCTAGTTTTGCTAAAAACTTTAAATCATATATACGCGGGCAAATTAGTACCATTGAAAATATTAAAACATCTACAATAGGTGAATCTGATATTAAACTATTAGAACCTTTTGAAGCTAAAGCTAACATTGTTGCTCCTGTTTTAGTAGAAGCGAAACTGTATGGTTTGTTGATTATTCATCAATGCTCTCAACCTCGAATTTGGGAAGAATCAGAAATTACCTTTGTTAAACAGTTAGCTAGTCAAGTCAGCACTGCCTTAGAACAAAAAAGACTTTTAGAACAGCAAAAAGTTGCGACCGAACAAGCTCGACGTTTGAATGAAATTAGCTCCATGATTCGGGAGTCTTTGAATGAACAGGATATTTTTAACACAGTAGTAGTTGAGACTCGGCAAGTGTTAGCAGCAGACCGAGTGATGGTTTATAAGTTAGATGATGACTACAATGGTACTGTTGTTGCAGAATCAGTAGATAGTATGTGGCCTGTTGCTCTTGGTAGCAAGCTAGACAGTAAATGTTTTAAAGAACATCATATTAAAGCTTATCTACGAGGACGAATTAAGGTATTTAATAATCTGCACGATTCCTCTCAAACTATGATTGATGATGCCAAGAATACTGAATGTTACTTAAAAGATGCTGAACCTCTAGAAATTAAAGCTACCTTGACAGCTCCAATTATTGTTGGCAAAAAACTCTATGGTTTTTTTGTGACTAATCAATGTTCTAGACCTCGGAACTGGAAAGACTCAGAAGTTGATTTCATTAAGCAATTAACAACTCAAATTGGTTTTGCAGTCGAACAGGAAAACTTACTACAACAGCAAAAAACGACTGTAGAACAGTCTAAAAAACTGAATCAAATTAGTTTAAGGATTCGGGAATCTCTTGACGTTGAACGCATTTTCCGTACAGGAGTAGAAGAAGCACTAAAACTGATGGAAGCTGACCGAGTGGTAGTTTATCGCTTTGATGAAGACTGGGATGGCAAGATTATTAGTGAGGCGGTAAAACAGGGTTATATCAATATTGCAGAGATGGAAACTGAGGTAACTTGTTTCCCCGCAGATTATGTGGAACCATATCGTCAAGGACGAGTACAAATTACACCAGATGTTAGTAAAGCAGGTTTGACAGCGTGCCATGAAGAACAACTCGGAAAATGGCAGGTTAAAGCTAATATAGTGGCTCCGATTTTGGTTAACCAAACTCTCTATGGTTTATTGGGTGTCCATCAATGTTCTGACACTCGCAACTGGTTAGAGTCAGATGTTGAGGTATTTAAGCAGGTAGCTCTCCAAATTGGGTATGCTCTTGACCAAGCATTGTTATTACAAGAAATTGAACAAGCTCGCCAAAAAGCTGAAAGTATATCTATTGAACAGCAACAGCAAAAAGAATTATTAGAAAATCAGATAGAAACCTTTTTGGAAGAAATTGAAAATTCTTTCGATGGGGATTTGACAGTGCGAGCTGCTGTAACAACTGGGGTAATGGGAACTGTGGCTGATTTCTTTAATGCCACGATTGAAAACTTACAGCAGTTGGTATTGCAGGTGCAGTCGGCAACAAATGTTGTGAGTTCTACAACAGAAGGTAATGAAGTAGAAATTAAGAAGTTGTCTGGTGAAGCTCAACGGCAAGCTGACGCAATAGCTAATGCTCTGCAACAAATTCAGGTCATGGCTAATTCTGTGAAAGCAGTGGTAGGTAATGCTCAACAAGCAGAAGCTAAGGTGCAGCAAGCAAATCAGATTCTCCAAACCAGTGATGCTGCGATGAACCGGACTGTGGAAGGTATTGTGGGAATTCAGAAAACAGTGGAAGCAACTGCTCGGAAAGTGAAAAATTTAGGGGAAACTTCTAAGAAGATTTCACGGGTTCTGAGTTTGATTAATGATTTAGCAAATCAAACAAATGTTTTAGCTTTGAATGCTTCGGTAGAAGCAACCAGGGCGGGGCAAGATGACCAAGGATTTGCGACAGTTGCTAGTGAAGTACGTTCTCTGGCAGAACAGTCAGCTAGTGCTACTCAGGAAATAGAACAAATTGTTGAGGAACTCCAATCTGGTACCAGTGAAGTTATTAAAGCAATGGTAGTAGGGCGAAAGCGGGTAATGGTTGGTACTCAGTTGGTTAAGGGAGCCCGAAAAACTCTAACAGATGTGTTGGATGTGAGTGGAGAAATTAGTGAGTTGGTAGAAGGAATTACTGGTTCTGCTACTACTCAAGCTGATACTTCTAACGCACTGTCAAAAACAATGGAGGAAGTAGCAGCGATCGCTAATCAAACTTCTGAACAATCTATGACTGTAACAGATTCTTTTACTAAGTTACTAGCAGTTGCTGGAGAGTTAGAAAAGAGTGTTGCTGAGTTTAAGGTAAATTAATAATGGATAATTGATAATGGATAATTGATAATTAGAGATAGTTTTGATTATCCATATCCATTCATTAGGGTTTGCTGAACAAGTCTTATGGTTAAGGGTAGGAGTCAGGAGTCAGGAGAAGTGGGAATTATAGAGAAGACAGGAGGAAGAATAGTAAGAGTGATTTTTCTGCCATACTCTACCCAAAATGTTTACTTTTTCGGCTTTATCAACCAAAAATCTGGTACTTTTTCCAGACCTGAAATGGCTCAAACCGTTATCAGTAAATGCTTTTATATTTAATCAGCAAGCCCTAATTAGCCATAATAACCAGCTACCTTCAGTCATCTAAAGATGACTTTTACTGTAAGCCAAGAAATTTATTTCTTAGCGGATGACAAATTTCCCCAGGATAGCCAAGGATTTCAATCCTTGGCTAATAGCTTAAGTCATCTAAAGATGACTAATAGACTTCTCCAAGAATTAAAAAAATTATTATTCATTAGACTTGTCGCTTTATAACTTAAAAAATCCTCAAAATCCTTGATATGTAAGGATTATAGACATCAATAGGATAAAAAGCCTGGAATTATTACTCTGCCTGAGTTTGAGGGATTTTTTCCATCTATTTAGCGACAAGTCTATTAATTATCAATTATCCATTATCCATTATTCATTATTCCCTATGATTGAAATTGACGATCAAGCCTACGAATTTTTTGTAGAAGAAACTACAGAATTACTGCAAACTCTTGAGGAAGGATTAATTAATATTTCTCAAGAGCATGAACTTCAAACACTCCATAAATTAATGCGGGCAGCTCATTCGATTAAAGGTGGTGCTGCTTGTATTGGTTTAATGGGAATTAAAACAATTGCCCATGACTTAGAAAATGGCATTAGAGCTCTTTATCAAGAAAATACTGTTTTTGACCTGGATTTAGAGAATTTATTGCTGCAAGCTTTTGACTGTTTGCGATCGCCTACTACAGAACAAATTGAAACAGGTGACTACGATGAAAATACAGCTATTACTAAGGCAAAGCAAGTCTTTCAGCAGTTGGAAAATAAACTTGGGCATTCTCTAGAGGAAGCAGCAGAATTTCCAGAAGTACCAATGGAACAGGGAGATATGGCTAAGTTTCTGTTTACAGAAGAAATACCCTCTGGTTTGCAACGTTGGGAAAGTTTATTATCTGGAAAGAATATTTCCGATACTAGTCTCTCCCTTAAAGATGAGTTAAAGAGACAAGCGGAAGTATTTGGGACTTTGGGAACAATGCTTAATTTGCCTGGGTTTACTTCTATTGCGGAAACTACAATTAAGGCTTTGGAAGTAAATCCGAAATATACAGCAAAAATTGGTCAACTAGCTTTAGCAGATTTTTGGACAGGACAAAAAGCAGTATTAGAAGGCGATCGCGCTCAAGGTGGAAAACCTAATCCGACATTAGTCAAATTAACCAAACCATTAAAACCCAAAAAAGCTGTAGGAACTACTAAGCAGAAACAGGTTAATCAGTCTACTAAAAAATCTAATGTTGCCAATCAAAATAAAGGTCAAAAAGTAGAGACAACTAACAGAATAAAAACTAAAATATCTAAGACTGAAATACCATTAGTAAATATCTCTGAGCAAAAAGAATCTGCACCAAAAATCACGGATGATAAAACTTCAGAAAAAGTCAATCAACCTACCAAAGTTACCAATCAAACTAAAGGCAAAAAAACAGAGAATACTAATACAAATAAAACCCAAATATCTAATGCTACCCCAGCATCAGTCAATATTTCTAATCAACCTAACTCTGAACCAGAAGTTACTCAAAATCAAAAGCAAATCCAGCAAAAACAAACCACTTCTCAATCTACATCTAATTTAGGTATTAGGATAGATTTAAAACGTTTAGAAATGCTGAATAATTTAGTCGGAGAATTAGCAACTCAAGATAATAGTTTTATTCTCCAAAATCAACAATCTCAAGCTTCAATAGACACTTTAGATAAAGGGTGGCAGAGATTTCATCAATTAATGGGACAATTTCAAGATATTACTGCCTTTTCTGAGAAGCTCAAGAAATCCCAAAACTCTCAGAATAAAAAACTAGGATCTTTAATAGATATACTACCAAATCTCTTAGAAGAAATTGCTCAAATAGGAGAAGCAGTAGACGACATTAAACTATTACACCAGCAAGGTCAACAAATTGTCAAAAAAAGGCAACAAACCTTACAGCAAATACAAAGTCATCTTAACAAAACTCGAATGTTACCTGTGGAATCATTATTTAATAGATTCCCGAGAATGATTAGAGATTTATCAGTGCAAAAGCAAAAACAGGTAAAACTAGAATTAGTGGGGATGAATACTATGTTAGACAAAGTAGTTTTAGAGAAATTATATGACCCCATAGTTCATATACTAAGAAATGCTTTCGATCATGGTATTGAACCAGCAGAAATTAGAAAAGCAAATGGCAAATCAGAGACAGGAATAATTACGATTAAATCTTATTATCAAGGAAATTATACTTATATTGAAATTAAAGATGATGGTGGGGGTATAGATGTTGACAAAGTTCGGAAAAAAGCCATACTTAAGCAAATAGTCTCTGCTAGTGAAGCAGCAAAATTATCAACGAAACAGTTATACCAATTTTTATTTTACCCTGACTTTTCAACTAAAGAAGAAGTGAGTGATTTGTCAGGAAGAGGGGTAGGTTTAGATGCAGTTTTGCGTCAAATAGAAGCATTAAAAGGGAATATTACTATTCAATCAGAAATCGGTAAAGGTACAAGATTTCTTCTGAGATTACCTTGGACTTTAACAATTACCAAATTATTAGTTTTTCGTATGGAAAACAATTTGTTTGCTATTCCCTTAGATATTTTAGCAACGATTATCTATGCTGATCCAACCGAGATTACAGTTAATAAAAAAGGGGAAGAAACTTATACCTGGCGAGATAAAAAAGTATCAATAGCAC
Organism: Dapis purpurea BLCC-M126; assembly: GCF_050015975.1. Lineage (NCBI taxonomy): Bacteria > Bacillati > Cyanobacteriota > Cyanophyceae > Oscillatoriales > Microcoleaceae > Dapis > Dapis purpurea. Next base: position 113,731 of record NZ_JBNHER010000260.1, read on the forward strand.
CATCAATTGTATCGGATTATAATTATCCGATAGTATTAGAAAATATCCAGCACAAAGCAGTTGAATTTGGTAAAAATCCTTATGGTCAAAGATCTCAAGGAAAGGTAATGTTATTGTTGATTTCTGAAGATACAGATACAATTGCCATCAAAATTGACCAAATATTAATGGAACAAAATTTGACAATTAAACCTTTTACCAAAGTTTTAACATCGCCATCATATTTATATGGTTGTACTATCTTAGGAGATGGTAGTTTAGTACCAGTTATTGACGGAATTAAACTATTAGAAAAAACTTTAAATAAAACTACAGAAAATTCTCATAAATTACCCGGTCTTCAGAAGCAATTTAAGCAGTCTGCCTTGTCTAAATCGCCAACTATTTTAGTAATAGATGATTCTTTAACTACTCGCCAAACTGTTTCTAAAACTTTGCAGAAATCTGGATATAATATTCTGCAAGCTCAAGATGCTAAAGCAGGATTAAGACAGCTAGAACAAAATAGTTATATTCAGGCTATTGTTTGTGATGTAGAAATGCCAGAAATGAATGGTTTTGAGTTCCTGAGTCGTTGTCGTAAACAATATTCTCAAGAGGAAATGCCTGTATTAATGTTAACATCTCGTGCTAGTCAGCCTTATCGTCAGTTAGCTAAACAGTTGGGTGCAAATGACTATTTAACAAAACCTTATTTAGACCAAGATTTAATTAATAGTTTACAAAAATGTTTAATTAATTAATTAATTGGCATTACTGAAGGATTGTATGATCTTTAGTAGTTGTAAGCCTTACAAGGTAAATCTTTCATCGATATAGCTTTTTTAAGCAAATTAGCCGAGGAGCTAACCTTAAAAAAAATTGCCAGTATTCCGTAACCCTTGCTAGGTTGAAAATCCTGGTCTTTGAAAACTGTCCAAAGTATTATTTGATAAGGAATGGTTATTTCTCTTAACTCCAGTCCCTGGCCCTTGGGGAAAAAAAAGCAGGTGTATCTTATTGATCTAACTTTAGAAGAGATTAAAGTCGGTTAGGAGTTATCGATTCACTGGAATAAAGGAACTTGAGAATAAAGGAGGTATCAAGTGAGTAGATTGGAGCCTATTACTCACAATGAAGAACTGTTAAAAGAAATTTTTAAGTACAATCCGATTGTTGCGGCTCAAGCCAAAAACAATTACATTTTTGAGCCTGATTTCTGGACAGGACATACACTGATTGGGGATAACCCAAGAGAAGACGACTATGATATCAAAGGGGAATTCATTGGGGAAAAGGGGTATGTGAGTTTTGAAAAAGTTGCACAAGAAGCACAACACACTAAAGGTGTAATCATAAATTTTGGGGATTCTTCGACAAGCGGATGGGATTCAAACAGTGTCAACCATTCCAATCCTCTGTTTCAGTATCACACATATTCCGATGTGTTGCGAAATGTCCTCAAAGAGGATTTTACTATCATTAATGCAGGAATTCCAGGTCATTCTTCGCTTCAAGGGAGCAGAAGAATGGAAAAAATTCTTCAGCGGTTTGATGAGATGAACGTGAACGTCAAATACGCGACTATTTATTTTGGCAACAATGATTCTGTCTGCAACGGAAACATCCAGGAAAAATATGCTTTGCCTGACAAAAAGCATAGTACCTTAGAATCGATCTACAACGACTCGATTGAGGGGGCTGTCGATGTCGTCAAAAAACTCTATCGCGTTGCTGTGAGAAAAGATACCAGAACGCATATTGTGCCAAGAGTCTTTGTCGGTGATTACAAAAGGAACCTTAGAGGCATGATTCAGATGCTGAAAACGCGGAGAATCGTGCCACTGTTGATTGAGCCAGTCACACCTCTTTACTGGATGCCAGGCCGCCGAATCGCACGAGCGGAAGAGGAAATTGAAAATATGTATCTTTCAAGCGATTCGCTAGCCACAAAACATTTATGGTTCGCACGAGGCGTATACCAGACTTCCATTGAGTATATACAAGACAAAGAACTCCAACTCAAAGGACTCGAAACCGCCTTAGAAATGGACAGAGTGTGTCCTCGTATATCAAAAGCGTATCGGGAAGGGCTCCACAGCGTCTCACAAATAGAAGGGGTGTCTCTGATACACCTAAAGATAGAGCATTCACAGGGGTTTGATGAAGCGAATTTTGTAGATTACACCCACCCTAGAGGAGAACTCAATACCATAATCGCAAATCGTATTGCGGAGACTATTCATGTCTATGAACAGGACGAGAATCTGCGCGATAACGCATTACGCATTAGAGAATGTCTCTCAATACAAGATGTCGAGCCATCGCTTTATCAGCGCAGTCTGCTCAATAGAATTATGCACAATACGCAATTGCACGATCAACTAAACAACACGCAAAGGATGATGCCACACCTAGATACGCCACCGAATATGTATACAGTGAGAATGCCAGGAGGAGGAAACTTGTGATGAAGACACAAGAATCATATTGGAAAAACGTCAGAGAGCTTGATACTATTACCTGGCCTGAAAAACGGTCGCCGATAATACTTTCATTAAACGCATTTTATCATGATAGCAGCGCAGCCTTATTTAAAGATGGATATGTGATGGCTGCATCCCAGGAAGAACGATTTACACGCAAGAAACATGATAATGGGTTTCCGTTCAACGCCATAAACTATTGCCTGTCCATGTCAGGAACTAGCTATGATGATATTGATTTGGTTGTCTTGACTGAACAACCATTGTCACGATTGGAACGGGAAATCTCCTCGTTAGAAAAATTCGGGACACTCACAGACGAGTTAGTGACAACCACGATTAAAAACTGGAAAGGAAAGACACCTGAAGATATCGAGGATATTTTGCGAGAATGTGGTTATCCTGGTGAAATCGCCTACATTAACCATCATCTGTGCCATATTGCCAGTTCGTATTTTCCAAGCGGTTTTCAGGAATCTGCGTTAATAGCGATAGATGGAGTCGGAGAAGAACTCTCCACACTTATTGGGATTGGCACAGGTAATGAATTTGAGTTTGAAAGCTGTATATCCTTTCCACACTCTATCGGACTTTTGTATTCGACTATCACGGCGTTGTTGGGATTTAGAGCCAACAATGGAGAATATAAAGTTATGGGTTTAGCGCCTTGGAGTCTGACAACGAGAAAGACTAATCCCTATTATGAGAAAATGAAACAACTTGTGATCCAACAAGAAGACGGCAGCTATCAATTGAATATGAAATATTTTGCATATGAGTATGATGACAAGATGTTCAGTAAAGACTTAGAAGCACTGCTTGAGATTGCCCCCCGAAAACCAGACACTGAGATTGAAGAGAATCACAAACATATTGCAGGCGCTTTACAAATGCTGACGGAAGACTTGGTGTTACAGATATTAAATCATCTTTACACTGTCACGCACAGCAAGAATGTCTGCCTATCTGGAGGAGTCGGACTAAACTCTGTCTTAAATGGGAAAATACTCCAAAATACCCCTTTTGAAAGGATGTATATCCATCCGGCATCGGGCGATGACGGCACCGTTGTAGGAGGCGCGTTATATGCGGCGAATAAGTTAGATCCAGGATTTAACAGAGACAAACGGGTGAGAACGCATATTTATATGGGGCCGGAATTTTCAGATAATGAAGTCCACTCATACTTAACGGAACGCGGCATTACCTATAAGAAATTTAATGGGCAAAGGGAGCTGATAGAAAAAACCGCACAATTACTCTATGAGAATAAAGTTGTCGGATGGTTTCAGGGAAGAATGGAATGGGGGCCTCGTGCCCTGGGCGCGAGAAGTATACTTGCCAATCCATCCAATCCTGAGGCACAAGCACTGTTAAATCTTAAAGTCAAACATAGAGAAGAATTCAGACCATTTGCACCGGTGGTGTGCGACGATGATGCTTATGAATATTTTGACTGTGATAAGCCTATGCCAGCTACAACAGATTATATGTTAATGGTTTATCCAATCAAAAAGCAGTGGCATGAGAAAATTCCGGCGGTGACTCATGTGGATGGCAGCGGAAGACTTCAAACCATTAAAAAAAGTCATAATCCGCTGTATTACGAATTAATCAAAGAGTTTGGCCGATTGTCTTCCATACCAATATTAATCAATACATCATTCAATATACGGGGAGAGCCTATTGTGTGTACGCCACACGATGCGTATATGTGTATGATGGGAACAGAAATAGATTGTCTTGTTATGGAAGATTTTTTAATTTTTCGTCAAGAAAATCTGCAAGATATATGGGATGCAGAACAATTTTTCTCACCTTTGAAGGCAACCCCCGTTAAGGAATCTCCTCTGCTTCACGAGCTGACAAGCAGCTCAAAAATATTGTGAGATAAGAGTTTAAAGAATATTCATATCATGTCCGCTTGAATAATGATCGTATAATTTTTAGGAATCAGGAGTCAGGAGTTATAGTGGTTTAACTTAAAAATGAGAGGTTTTTTTCTGAAATTCCCTCATCACAAGAAAGCTTTGTCTCAATCTAAAGGTAAATACAGCAGATTTCCCAGAAGTGAGGTACAATATACAAGACTTAGGCAGAGGAATTATATATAGAGTTAAAAAAACTATAACGTTATAGTTTTAAACGCTATATATAAGGTCTTTGCCTAAGTCCTAAGATAGCGAAAGTTTTACATCAAATTCATACGTTGTCTACACCTATCAGTACCACAAAGACAATCACTAAATCCAACAATTTCAGACTCAATAGATTCATAGTCAAAGGTTATTTCCTCACCTTTACTAATATTCCGAATTGCTACAAAATCAAACGCACCAAGTTGATTAGGAATCAGCATACAATTGGGGTCGCAAGAATGATTCACTAATACACCAGGCTCATCAATAATGATATGATTCCCATTAAGTTGCAATGAATACTTATTCCTATAAGTTACAGTCTTAATCAACTGACTCTGAATTACAGTTTCACCTTTTTGAATGTTATGAGTTGAAAAAACTGCTTTCCCAACCTCCAATTTATTATTGATTGTTACTAATCTACTCATATTATTTTTTGACATTTTAGTTCACAAGCAAAATAAATTATACATCCTATTTACTCCCTGTTCCCTCCTTCAACTAGGAAATTTATAAAAGCACAATTACTTACTAAAGCCTTGAATTTTAGGTATCATTATTTAGTACAATGAAGCCAGCATTACTTCAGCAAAAATTTGATCGATCTGCTTCATACTATTCCCATCTTTAGTAACAGTTTGATTCAGCAATTTTTGGATTTCTTCATAACTATGTGGACGAATAGTATGGTTATCTTTAAATAAAGCTAAATAAGTTGGGTAAGCTGTATTTAAGACATGATATTGAAAAATATTTGGAAGAAATTGGATTGAGATAGGAGATTCTTCTGGAGGTCTAACTCCTGAACTATTTGTGACTCCATTATAACAATCTTTCATCCATGAAGTCTTTATAACTGTATCATCTATTATGTTTTCTTCAACTACTTGCCAATCATTTACCATATGTGAAGTATATTCTATTTTAAGAGCATAACTTACTTCACTACAGACTTTCTCAGGTGTACATCGTAGAATAGTTGAATCAATCACAAGGTAGTCTAAAGCTGTAGAAATATAGTGCTTATATATAACTGCCATATTGTACCATCCTGTCCAACTTAAGGCAAAAAAATTGTTTCGATTTCCATCACAATCGGAATCAAAATAATATTGATAATCATTAATCATATTCATCTCATATTGATTTAACTCAATAAAAGCTAAGGTTTCAATAAGCAAATCTGAAATCAATCGATAATTCTTTGTCTCTAATATAAAATTTCGTAAAACTTGCCAATGATTTCTATCTCCTGTATTATCCATAAAACCCTTTTGAAGAGCATAGAAATCTAAATTATTTTGACTTGCTTCAGGCATATCCTCAATTGACATTACTTGCATTTTTAATAAGGAGTCGATACTCAAGAAAGGATTGCGAATTAATAAAATAGGTTTGTCTATTAATTTAAGAAGTCGCACGATTTGTTGCCCAATAACTAGATTACGTGCCATACACTTGATTACAAGGGTAATCACTTTTTGAGAGTGTATTTTTCTCACTTCTAGGTATTTTTCCCATATCCGTTGATAAGCAATTTCTTCGCGATTATCGGGAGGTAAATATGGAAAAGAATAAGTTAAATGAAAAGGTTGATTAACAAAGCTATGCACTGAAGGAGATTGAGCCAAAACATTCATAAATAATGTTGAACCTACTCGAGCTGGAGAAATAATGCAAATGAGCTTTAAATCTCCATACCTTACTTTAGATTCGATCATTTGATAAAAATTAACAGTCATTCAGAAAAAATTTTATATAATTTTGTTTACACTATTCTATTAATAAATTAATTAATTCTTGTATCTCAAAATGTCACAACAGTTTTCTCAGCAACCTATACTTGAAATTACAGTCCAAGATCTAGCAAGTCGCTTAATAGATGGTATTCCTGAAAATTTACAATTAGTAGATGTTAGAGAGCCACAAGAAGTAGAAATAGCCTTTATCAAAGGTTTTAAAGTTTTACCCTTAAGTCAGTTTCCTGAATGGTCAGACCAAATTCATGTCCATTTAGATTCTAATCAAGAAACATTAGTCTTGTGTCACCATGGAATGCGTTCAGCTCAAATGTGCCAATGGTTAAAGAGCCAAGGTTTTACTAATGTGAAAAATATTATTGGTGGTATTGATGCTTACTCATTAATTATTGATAAAAGTATACCTCGCTATTAGACAGCAAAAACTTTATGATTATTAAGTAGAAAAGTTTTTTTGGCTACATATTTTTTAGCAGAATATGCTTATATCATAACGAAGCACCAAGTTATATTAAGAAAAATAACTTTAATGTTTTGATTAACTAAGATAATTATTTTCTGCTATTGTCTGATAACTTACCGATATACTCACCCTACATCTATGTCAGTGCAAGTTAAGCTTAATAATCGTCATCAACATATTCTTTGGGCAACAGTTCGCCACTATATTGCGACAGCAGAGCCAGTTGGCTCAAAGTCCCTTGTAGAAGTAGAAGAGTATAATCTCAGTGTTAGTCCAGCCACCATTCGTAATGGGATGAGCTTTTTAGAGAAAAGTGGACTTTTATATCAACCTCATACTTCAGCAGGAAGAGTTCCCTCGGACTCAGGCTACCGAATATATGTCGATCAATTAATGACACCTTCGGAAAATTTGTCTTTTGAAGTTGGAGAACTGTTACAAAAACAACTGAATTGGCCAGAAGGTCGCCTAGAAGCTGTACTTCAGGGAGCAGCTCAAATTTTAGCAACTCTCAGTGGTTATATTACTTTGGTGACGATGCCCCAGACTTCCACGGCCAAGTTACGACATCTACAACTGGTACAAGTGGAAGCAGAAAAAATTATGCTAATTGTGGTGACAAATACTTATGAAACTCAGTCACTGATGATGGACTTGGGGGCAATAAATCAGACAAATGCTCAAAACAACCCACAGGGTAATTCGGTACTATCCAACCCAGAAGATATTGATAGAGAGTTAAATATATTATCAAATTTTTTGAACAGCCAACTACGAGATCGGGCAATAGGAGAATTATCTTTATTGGACTGGAGTGAAATAGATCGGGAATTTGAGAAGTACACTGAATTGATCAAAAATCTGTTGGAAAATTTAACTCTCCGTTCTCAAACACCCGATTATACTAGAATTCTGATTAGTGGTATAGCAGAAGCATTGCGTTTACCAGAATTCTCACAACTTGAACAAGTCCAAACTATTATTCAACTACTTGAAGAAAAACAAGAGCAACTGTGGCCTTTAATCTTTGGAGCCACTGGGAAAAAAACAGATAAGCAGGTGACAGTTAGAATTGGCTCAGAAAATCCTTTGGAACCTATTCAAGGTTGTGCTTTAGTTTCTGCAACTTATGGAAATGGGACAATTCCTCTAGGAAGTGTGGGAGTTTTAGGGCCAACTCGAATGGTTTATGAGAATGCGATCGCTCTAGTTAAATCCACAGCCGATTTTCTATCGGAAACAATAGGAATTGATTAATGCTATAATTTATACTTTTTGTAGCTAGTTTTCATCTTATGATAAGGTTTTTCTAGGTAATGTTGCGCAAATATGTCGGCGATAACCAAAAACATTAACTATTGAATTTATTTTTTCAACTGGCGGCCACCCTCCCTTCCTATAGGTCGCTAGTCCGATGGAAACCTAGAGCTTTGATACTAAGTTTTGAAGTATGGAATGTAGGATTGAGAATCATTTCAGGTTCTTATTTCACGAGTGCAGCTTAGAAATTATTTGTGACATTATTTAACTGAGTTGGTACTAGAATAAAGATAGAGAGTTGAGTATGTAAATATGATAAAATTCAAAAATTTTGTATCAGCTTTCTTGGCAATACTACAACCTAAATCAGAAAAGCTAGAGGTTGAAACTTATGGTTTAACGGATAGTGAATTTTCTCTAGAAAAAACTGAGGAAATTGTAGGATGGTTAATAAAAGTATTGATAAAAACAGGATATATTGGTAAGTCTTATTTGGTTTTTGATCATGGCAATGAAGACTGGGAAGATTTAATTTTAACAGCAATCTTGAGAGAAGAACCAATGTTTTTGTATCGACTGAATCAAAGACCTTCACCTGCTAATATTGGCTGTCATTGGTATTTAACTGAACATCCGAGTTTGAGACTTTATCAGTTGCACTTTGAGGCTGATTAGATTATGTCAAAAAAATATGCTTACTCTATAGTTATTAATAGAGTAAGAACCTGATAAATTCAATTCCCAGCAAATAACCCAGAAGCATATATTAAAATATTCCCGACGGTGCTTGATTCTTCTAACACTCCGGGATTTTTCAACTTGATTATAATCTCTCCTCTGCATTTTATTATACCAAATTAATAAATGTTTGCTACAAATAATAGAGAGTCTAAATGATAGTTGCTGTGTTTTTTCAAACCTTATTTATCTATAGCAATATGAAAAGAAAAAAATCTATCCTGTTTTTTCTCAAGGAAATTTTCCTATTCTTGCTACTCCCCTGATATAGAATCCGGTTATATAGTATATGTTGATAATTCTATCTACACTTCAATCTCCCCATCTCCCCATCCCAACTATATAACAAGTATTCAACCGGATTTGATATGAGCCTTTACTATCTTACTTAAATAAGATATAGCAATGTGCTCTGGCATATTTACACATTATTTTTTGTACACCTTTTCGTTTACTGCACTTTGAGATGGAACTTGTAAATATCTGAGCGCTCTATTACTATAGCAGTCGCCATTACTATTAGGACATTATCAAACTCTCCAATTTAGTCACAGCAAGAATTTAACTTCTAATATCATGTTCGGATAATTAGTTATCATAAATCTTATTCATTCTAAATTTACTCTTTCCCTCCTGACTACTGACTCCTGACTCCTGACTCCTTCAATCATGATTTATAAGTATTCAACCGAACATGATATAACTTATATACGGGTGATTTGCAAATCACCCCTAGGACTTCTGACTTCTAACTTCAGCTATAACTGTAGGTTGTCATTGATTATTCGCAGCTCGCACTAGAATTACAGTACAATTGCAACCACGAGCGATCGCTTCGGGAATATTACCATTAATTGCTTGCCTCAAAAATCCCTCCTTACTAGCACCAATAACCACAACATCAGAGTGATGAGCATTAGCCAAATCAAGCACAGCATCTGAAACAGATTTAGAACAGACTGAAGTGGCTATCACCTCTGTATGCAAGCGTTGTTTCAGTATTCTAGCAGCTTGCTTCATTTCCTGAATATTCGGATTAATAACAGATTGAGTACAAACCTGACATAGGAGAATTTCTGGTTTCACACTCAAAGAAACTAAAGCAGGCAAAAGCTTAACTGCTGCTGCTTGAGTAGGAATATCTCTCAGAGGCACCAACCATTGTCGCCATCCTAAAAATGAGTACACATAATCAGAATAAGGGTTGAAATTTTCATTGGCAACGCCTGCAAACTTTTCTCTCTCTCTAAATTTCTCACCGCCCCATTTCACTACTACAACCTCACAAATAGCTTGTTGCATCAGGGTATCCACAATACTGCCAAAAATACGACCTGGTGCAATATCACCCTTCCAACCCATTAATATCAAAGAAATATGTCTCTCCTTAACAGTTTCCAAAATAGCATCCGCAATATCGTGACCAACCCGCACTTGAGTGTGGATGGGAATTTGCAAATCCGTAGCTATGCGTTCTGCCATTGCCAACAAACGACGACTCTCTGTTGTATCCACTACAGTCTCAGCAGGAGAATTTTTACGAGGCACAATTACGATTTGGAGGCATTCTAGTTCATAATTGCGTTGGCGAGCAATTACAGCAGCCAACCTTAATAATGCAGGGGCAGTACGAGGATTACTCAAAGGTACTAACAACCTACCATTACCAATTTGAGGCGCTCGTGTTTGATAAACTACATAAGATGGTTCTGGGGGGTTAGTTCTTAAGTTTGTCTTGCCTGTTAATTGCTCTGATTCTATTTTAATAATATCAGTATCAGTAATAATCCCCACCAAATGACGACCTTCCATCACAGGTAAACGACTAATTTTGTATCTATGTAAAAGATTTAAAACATCGCTCAGATTATCTGTAGTTTTAACTGTCATTGGATGGGTTGTCATAAAGTCTTTTAAAAGATGATTTCCCGGAAGGTAACGTTTCCGAGTGTAGGCTAAATCTGTCTGAGTAACGATACCCACCAAAAAACCTTGACTATCAACTACAGGAAAACCTCGATGGTGAGAACTGGAAAATTTCTGCTTAACTTCATCTAAAGTTAAATTAGAATCAAGGGTTTCCACAGGAGTGTGCATTACTTGATCGGCATGAATGTTACTCAAATAATCATTTGCTGACATTTCCTTGTTAGGTTGTAGACCTTTTGAATCTAAAACTAGGTCAGATAGAGATTTCTTATCTATCTTTTCTGCCACCAATAAAGCCACAATAGAAACAATCATCAGTGGTAACACCAAACGAAAGTCTTGTGTCTGTTCAAAAATAACTACTACTGCTGTGATCGGCGCTCTTGATACAGCACAAAAGAATCCACCCATTCCTGCTAGAGCAAAAATTGTTGGTTGTTCAATACCAACTAAATTACTTTGCAAAATCCCAACTATCTGACCTAAAGCAGAACCAATAATTAAAGATGGTGCAAATAATCCGCCAGGGGCACCGGAACCTGCAGCAAATATTGTTAAGATAAAGTGGGCGCTAAAAGCAATAAAACTAAGTTTTAAGTTAGCTTCATTACTTCCTAATATTTCTCTTAAACCTGTATAATTGTGAAATGACTCTGGTAAAGATGAAATTATTAAACCACTAATCAATCCGGTAATGGCTATTCGCCAAGGTAATTTTAATTTCAGTTTACGCTGATTAAATCTTGAAGTTTTAATAATTCCCCGACTAAATACTGCCCCCAGTAACCCTGCTAAAATTCCTAAAATTATGTAAAAAGGAATTTCTTTAGGATCTAAAAATCCTGTAATTGATCGATCTAGGTAATCACTGGTATTTTCTAAGTACAAACTTTTTCCACCTAGCATTTGGGAAGTAACTGCACCGACAAATGAAGCAATAATTGCTGGACCCAAGGTAATGCCAGAAACATCGTGCATCAGGTCTTCTACTACGAATAACACTCCGGCAATAGGAGCATTGAAGCCAGCAGCTAATCCAGCAGCAGCACCACAGGCAATTAACTGACGACGATAACTGGGAGAAGTGGGAAGCCAACGACCGATCCAAGCTGCCAAGGATGCACCTATTTGCACAGTTGGGCCTTGTCTTCCTAGTGTTAATCCAGAACCGACTGTCAGAATAGTAGTAAGCATTTTGACAATGGCGATCTGGAAGTTTAAGGGTACCCGCATACCTGCTATTGCTGCTTTTACTTGTGGTACTCCACTCCCTGCAGTTTCTGGAGCTAAACGTTCTACTAATACACCTGTGACAAATCCTCCAATTAAACCAAAAATAGGTAGTAACAACCAAGGGGGAAATTTTAGGGATGCTGCTATTCGCCAACTACCTAGCCATCCCACCCCTTCTTTGAGGGTAACGGCGGCTAATCCTGAAGTTATTCCGATTAAGCTGGCTTCAACAACTGCTATAAATTTGGGTCTAATTAGGGGTTTAGTTAAAAAGCCTGTGTATGGATAGACAAATGTCTTGAGATAGGTTTGTGTTTCTTCTCGGATGTGCTGATACCACATAAGGAAATTTTGGCTTTGATTTGGGCAGATTTGTTTTTGATTCTACTCCTTAGTTGGTACTTTTTTTATTTTGGGACTTACGCAAAGTAACGAAGAAACCCGGTTTATTGCCCCCCATCATTGTTCAAACTACAAAATTTCCTAGATGAACCTGATTTATGCCTAAATCCTGATTACCAATGGATAATTGATAATTACCTCTGGTTGAATCCTTTCGGTTTTAACCAAGTGGAGAAATCTTATTTCTTTTTGATAATCGGACTTGGTATAACGGATAGCTGATAGCTGACAACTGATAACTGATAACTGAAATCACCGCCACCATCGGGAAACGTCTTGAATAGCAATGACTGTGTTTTTGATTGCTTCTTCACCTCCTAAAGAAAAGATGACGGGAGTTAATTCTGTTATATCTGAGAGTAAGTCGGGGCGAGTCCGAAGGGATAGGGTGTGAAGGGTATTTTGCCAGAGTGGGTAAAGTTGAGTTTTTGGTATTTGTGAGAGTTTATCAGCCAAAGCACTGATAACTTTAGCGCGATTAAACTGATACCAAATATGTTGAGCAGTAGCCAGTGCTTCTGGTAATATTTCCGGTAGTTTATCAGCCAAAGCACTGAGAATTTGGGCACGATCATATTCATCCTGAATCTGTTGAGCGACAGCCAGTGCTTCTGGTAATAATTCTGATGTTAATTTATCAGCCAAAGCGATGAGAAGATAAGTGCGATGATGCTCATTCTGAATCTGTCGAACAGCAGCCAGTACTTCTGGTAATAATTCTGGTGGTAATTTATTAGCCAAAGCGATGAGAAATTCGGCGCTATGTAGCTTAGACTGAATCTGTTGAGCCATAGCCAGTGCTTCTGGTAATAATTCTGGTGTTAATTTATCACCCAATGCTCTGAGAACTTCAGCGCGATTATACTGATTCTGAATCTGTCGAGCAGTAGCCAGTGCTTCTAGTAATAATTCGGGAAATTTATCAGCCAATGCTCTGAGAACTTCAGCGCGATTATACTGATTCTGAACCTGTCGAGCAGTAGCCAGTGCTTCTGGTAATAATTCGGGAAATTTATCAGCCAATGCTCTGAGAACTTTCGCTCGACTATATTCATCCGAAATCTGTCGAGCGGTAGCCAGCACTTCTGGTAATAATTCGGAAAATTTATCAGCCAAAGCAGTGAGAACTTTCGCTTGATTATATTCATCCGAAATCTGTCGAGCGGTAGCCAGCACTTCTGGTAATAATTCTGGTGTTAATTTATTAGCCAAGACTTTGAGAAGATAGGCGCGACTATACTCATCCTGAATCTGTCGAGTAGCAGCCAGTGCTTCTGGTAATAATTCTGGTAATTTATCAGCCAAAGCAGTGAGAACTTTCGCTTGATTATATTCATCCGAAATCTGTCGAGCAACAGCCAGTGTTTCTGGTAAGATTTCGGGAAATTTCTCAGCCAATGCTCTAAGAGTTCGGGCGCAATGATACTCATCCTGAATCTGTCGAACGGCAGCCAGTGCTTCTGGTAAGATCTCTGGTGTCAATTTATCAGCCAAAGCTATGAGAACTTGGGCACGCTCGTCTTCATCCCGAATCTGTCGAGCAGCAGCCAGTGCTTCTGGTAATAATTCTGGTGTTAATTTCTCAGTCAAATCACTGAGAACTTGGGCGCGCTCGTCTTCATCCCAAATCTGTCGAGCCACAGCAAGTGCTTCTGGTAAGATCTCTGGTGTCAATTTATTAGCCAAAGCAGTGAGAACTTTAGCTTGCTTATATTTACGCTCAATCTGTCGAGCGGTAGCTAGTGCTTCTGGTAATAATTCTGGTAATTTCTCAGCCAAAACTCTGAGAATTTGGGCGCGATTATATTTACGCTCAATCTGTCGAGCTGTAGCCAGCACTTCTGGTAATATTTCTGGTAATTTATTAGCCAAAGTTATGAGAACTTGGGCGCGGGAATCCTCAAAACGAATCTGTCGAGCGGTAGCTAGTGCTTCTGGTAATAATTCGGGAAATTTATCAGCCAAAGCACTGAGAACTTGGGCGCGTTTATACTCATCCTGAATCTGTCGAGCGGTAGCTAGTGCTTCTGGTAATAATTCTGGTGTTAATTTATCAGCTAAAGTTCTGAGAATTTTAGCGCGTTTATACTCATCCTGAATCTGTCGAGCGGTAGCTAGTGCTTCTGGTAATAATTCTGGTGTCAATTTCTGAGTCAAACCACTGAGAATTTCAGCACGATTATACTCATCCTGAATCTGTCGAGCGGTAGCTAGTGCTTCTGGTAATAATTCTGGTGTCAATTTCTGAGTCAAACCACTGAGAATTTCAGCACGATTATACTCATCCTGAATCTGTCGAGCGGTAGCTAGTGCTTCTGGTAATAATTCTGGTGTCAATTTCTCAGTCAAACTACTGAGAATTTGAGCTCGATGATACTCAGACTGAATCTGTCTAGTTGTAGCTAGTGCTTCTGATAATAATTCTGGTGTCAATTTCTGAGTCAAACCACTGAGAATTTCAGCACGATTATACTGATTCTGAATCTGTCTAGTTGTAGCTAGTGCTTCTGGTAATAATTCGGGAAATTTCTCAGCCAAAGTTATGAGAACTTGGGCGCGTTTATACTCATCCTGAATCTGTCGAGTGGCAGCCATTGTTTCTGGTAATGTTTCGGGAAACTTATAAGCTAAAGAACTGATAGCTTTGGCACGATAGTACTCATCCTGAATTAGTTTAGTTGCTGCCATTGCTTCTGATAGGGCTAGTTTTTTTAAGTTAGCTGGCAAATAATCAACCAATTTTACCAGAGACTTTACTTTATCCTCTGGATAGGGCTTTTGTAATGCGTAAGCTAACCCTTGCTCTGGACTCCAGAAATCATTTTTCACCAAAGCCACCAACAAATTTACTGGTAAATTATTTGCCAAACTATTAATAGAAGCACTTATCAAAGCATAACGACATTGCCAACCAATAATTTCAGGCAACCGCTCTTCATCCCAGTTACTCTCTGCTAACTCCCAAGCACGAGCTACATTATTCATAAACAGTCCGGGTTTTCCCAAATTTTCGCACGTCTCATACCAACCATTAGTCCCGCTTTTCGACTCCTCTGCCAATAACCCATGAATTTCGTCTATTTTCCCTGCCTTTTCCAAATGCCAGATTAGATGCTGATGAATATAACCATCATTGGGTAAAGTATGCCAAAGATTATTTTCTGTTAACCTCCTGTATTTCTCCAACAATATTCCGTGAGCTTCAGTTAAACCAATACCCAATCCTGACAAATCAACTTTTTCTGTTGGATGTAACGGCGCAGTCAACAAATAACGTGCTAGATCGTGGAATAAGTCATGTAAACGATAAGTAGATTTGCCATCGGCTAAAACTACACCATCCAACAACAACGCCTTACTCTGCAAATACCCTAACTTATCTCTGGCATCCCGTTCATCCAACTCCCAAAGTATAGCCGTCATTTCCTGAGTAATCTGAACATCCTCCGGCAATATTCCCAACCAAATAAAATTCTCCCTAGTTTCCTCTGGCAGTTGCTTAATACTCAAATTCAAGGAAGCACTCAAACTCAACCGTTTTAAACTCCCTTCATCAGTAACATCCCCTGCACCTTCTCTATCCAAAGTTTTTAATTGCGCAATTTCCCCTTGAATATCCCCTAACAGCATTTCCCAAGACATACCATCTGCCACTTGAGCTGCTGCCAACTCCAAAGCTAAAGGCAAATATCCCAGTTCTTTAACCAAAACCTCCGCTTGTTTTGCTTCCTCTCCCCTAATTTCACGCCCTAACCTTTGACTGAGAAGTCCCATTGACTGGGATAAAGTCATCACATCCAGACTGTAAGTTTCAGCTTCTAAGATGTTGGCGATCGCCTTTTCCCTAGTCGTTACTAAAACCTGACAGCGGGAACCACCCAGATTAAATATTTGAGCATGATCTATATTCCAAGCATCATCTACCACCAACAGCACAGATTTATCAAAAAGTAAAGTCCGCAAATGATTAGCAGTGGCCTCCACACTTGTAGGTTTGAAATTATAGTCACCCAATGCTTGCACCCAACCACTCAGCATTGGTAAAATATTAGGTTCTTGGCCTAACGTTACCCAGAGAATACCATCAGAAAAACGAGATTGTATGTCGTTATCATAAGCTAAAGCGGTTGCCAGAGTAGACTTACCCACAGCACCCAAACCGTGGATAGCAGTCACCACAATAGCTTGGGTATCCGGTGAATTTCTCAGTAGGCGAGCTTTTAAGTTTTGAGTGTATTCGGGGCGATCTACATAATATCTTGGTAGAGGTGGCGCTTGGAAGATATTAATTATTGCCTTGGGAGTGTTGAGTGATGAACTAGGGATATTGTGTTCTGTCATATTATTTAGGACTTACGCAAAAACCATGTATATAGTGTTCAAAACTATAACGTTATAGTTTTTTGACTCTATATATAGAGCTTTTAGTAGCTTTGCGTAAGTTCTGTTATTAATTATCAAGTCTTTGTATTGTGGGCAAAATGCCCGCTAAGGGTTTACCTCAATGATATAAAACACCCTGTATTTATATATTCTTCAAGGAACTTGCCAAATACGTTGATGATATTCTTCTGGTTGAGCATAGGGATCAGCTATAGAATTATTATGCTCGTGACTATGTTGATGATGATGTGAGTGAGAATGGTCGTGACTATGATGATGAGTATGAGAATGTTCCTCGCCACCAACCGCAGCTAACCGAAACTTACACATTTCACAATTCATTTTTACTTCTCCTAATTGTGTTTCTATTTCCCTTTCTCGCAACAATTCTAATAATGTTGGATGCGCTCCCATTTCTGGCAAACAAGTCATGGAAATATCTGGATATTGTTCTTGTTGTTGAGCGGTAATATCAAATATTTTCTTGACCAAAACTCCCGTAAATAAAAAGTATGGTAAAACAATAATTCGCTTCGGTTTATATAATCTTGCTCGCCGAAAACCTTCTTCTAAACGTGGATGAGTAATGCCAATAAAACAGGTTTCAACTGTTAGATAACCACTACCTTCCCATAACATTCTAGCTAATTTATAGACATCTCCATTAGCATCAGGATCGCTCGAACCTCGCCCTACAAATAATAAAACTGTTTCAGAACGCTTAAAGTTAGTTGCATCTAATTCTGTAAGACGCGATCGCCACAGTTCTATAATCTTTGGAGTAATACCAAAATGTCGCCCATAATAGAATTTTATTTGAGGATGTCGTTGCTTTGCTCGGTCTAATTCATTAGTAATATCAAATTTATTGTGGCGAGCTGCAAATAACAAAATTGGCAAAGCAGATAATTCTGTATAACCTTGTTCTACACATTTATCTACTCCCTCTTTAATTGTTGGTCCTGTTAATTCCAAAAAACAAGGTATTACGGGTCGAGATTTATCTAAATTTTGATAAGCTGCAACAAAGTCTAAGAAAGTTTGTTTTCCTTCAGCATCTTTTGTACCATGACCTATCAACAATAAAGGTCTTTGTAGAGGTAATTGCTGTAACTTCTCTTCTGTAGATAAATTTCTTTTTTCTATAGTTGAAGTTAGCATTTCTTCTGTTTTGATTTTTGGGTTTTGATTGAAATATTTCATTAATTATACTTTTCCCGTGTCAGGCAGAAAATTAGTGTTTACAACTGACAATTAGGTGTTCTGGCTCATCGATTTCTTTTAATTAGTAAGCAATTATTAATTTTTTCTAGTTTGCTATTTTTATCGATTTACAGTTGCCGCACAGCCTCGGAATTTCACCACAGTTTCCCTAATTTATCAGTAAAATATGGGGCAGAAATTATTTTTGGCAAAAATTCTACGAAGTTTTTGCTATTTGACTAAATTTATATTATTTTAGATCATATAGGTATTCTAAATCATTAGTAAAATATTAAACTTCTAACTGTTTAAACAAGTAGGTGGACAAAATTATTTGTACATTCAGTTATCGGCTATATTCGTTTTGTTTCTTACCTGTCTTGAGTAAGTCTGTCTATAGTAAAAACTGCTCCAAAGCAAAATCTCTGTTTTAATTTTTTTCAGGTACTTAGCAGATAAGTAGGTGAGTATAGACAAATTTATGATTATATCATTTTGAAAAAATAATGTTACAAAACTCTAGTTATAGGCAACAGCTTCATAAGGCAAAATGCAGCAGAGATTTGCAGCAAACATTTATCATGCCTGGTATTAGAGGGCGGGTGAGTGAGAACTCTATCATGCTTAGATCAAGGCTATCGGTGAAACCCACTGGTACAATTTTTTAACGTTTATAGAACTTATATAAAGTTTAGTAGTATTATAGTTTTATAATATATTGAATTGATAATAATATAAATATTAGTATAGTAAAAAATTTAATACAAAATTTATTCAAGACTGATAATATCTTTTTTTATACTGATTAAATTTTAATTATAAACGCTACATATACTAATATGTTATGGCTTTTATCCACAATACCTACTATATATAGTGTCTTTGCGTAAGTTATGATTTAATTATACCTACCTACTCAGTTTTTACTATCCGTCATTCAAAGTCGTATCAATTTTATAAAAAATCATCATATTAAATTTCTTACTAGGTAGTAGGTAGAGTGGTAACTCAGAAATATATGAATTAATAGTTTTCCAGACGATTTTAGTATAACTATACTTTTTTGAATAAAATTCTTGAGTGCAGTCCCAATCCAAATCAAGCATTTTAACTGTGGTTAGCAAAACTAATAAATAGGGCTGGCTGATTAAATCTAAAAGCATTGACAGATAAAGGTTTTAGGCTTTTTTGAGCGAAAAAAAGTAGGGCTTATTCAGCTTGAGCAACCAGAAAGTTAGGGTTTTGAGGAGAATAATTGCAGAAAAATTGAGGGATTAAATATTCGACTAACTCCTCTAAATTCCCCATTTCTCCTGTCTCCTAACTTCCCCTCCTGGGAGGGTTTAGGGGTGGGTTGTCTCCTGTCTTCTCCCCTCAGGGCAAACGGATCTAAATTCTGGAAACTTCTGCCGTTAAGCTTTAGAGGGATAATGAGCATAAATACTTAGAAGTATGATATCCTTGCCCTGTCAGAACTTCAAAATAAGATGAGTTTGCCCTGCTCCTCCGCTCACCTATAAGACTTTTTCAGCAAACCCTAAATAAAACCAAAGTATCCTGTTACTCTCAAGACCTGTAGAGAATATTTGCAAATAAAACCAAAGTTGTAGATCTTTCCAGGTTTGTAGAATTGCGGTGGACAGAAAAATTAAGCCCGCATTAATCTTCGATATGGTGTGTGGTAGTGGAAAAATGTGGACATATTTACGACACAATAAAGTTATTTGGGATATATAGAAATAAAAATCTATACCACTCACTTCAATATTTATAAATTTGAAGGAACAATCATCTTACATTTATAGACATAATTTTATACTCTATCCAAACCAGTCTTAAGCTTAAAAAAATGTATGAGGATAAAACAATCTTTCACCTCTAACGGCAATTCTCAACCAGAGTTAGCCCATAATATACAAAAGTAATTAAGCAAAATTGGTGATAAAACGATAGAATCATAAGCCGTAGTATCTGACCACATAACCTGAAAATTAATATGAATGACACAACCAACGAATTACTCGAAAATATGCCCAGGGAGCAGAGAGTTGGGCAACTGCGCAACTTAATTGAAACCTTGCATATAGCTGATGAAGTGGCCAGTAAAGGCTATCTGATCACTAGCTCTGAGCTGGCCGATTTAATGGATATCAACGCCAGTGCAGTTACTAGCCGTGGAGACCATTGGGTATGGCGTAACTGGGTTGTATCTAGAGTTCGTCGTGAAGGAAACCAAAGTGCGATTCGTTTCTGCTAAAAGTTAGGGTCATAGTGCCAAGATGTGAGCAGAGTAAGGCCATTAGCCTTATAACTAAATGACCTTGGAGGTGAGATTCCTTCCGCCCAGGTGCAGGGTTGACAGCATCACCCCTACGGTAGCGATTAGCCATCAATCCGTAAAGCGGGGTGAAAAGGTGGTAAAACTAGCAGCTTAAGTTGGTTCCCATCGAGCAAAATACCCATTGGATAGCTATAGTGCGAAGATGTGAGTGAAGCGTCGTCACGTTCAGCCAGTGAAATAAGCTGTGACACTGGAGCCAAAAGGCAAAGGATAGGGAGTTAGCGAGATTTGGTTCGACTAACAAGCACTTCCCGTAAACCCGGCGCAAAGCATCATCCTAAAGGTATATAAATAAGGTCATTTGGAACGAAGTAACCCATGAAAAACTCTTGAATTATTAGTAGAAGAAGTCAGGAGTCAGGAGTCAGGAGTCAGGAGTCAGGATTTAAATTCTTGCTGTGACTATATTTGCCTAGGCTTTTGCAAGTACGACAACTCTTTGTTTCAGTCGAATACCTGATAACTGATAACTGAAAAAGCTGATAACTGATAATTGATCAAGTAGGTGCTAACCGTATGTTTGATTGGGAGGGATTGTGTCAGAAGCAAAAGCCCTTAGTTAATTTAATGGGATATGCAGACGGACACACGGTGATTTGGAATGTAGAGTTTGAGTAAGTAATTATAGATGTCTAATACGAGTTTAAAGACTACGGGGGAATGGAATAACTGGCGGGAAATTAACTGGTCAAAAGTTGAGCGTCAGGTCTTCAAGTTACAGAAAAGAATCTACAGAGCCTCTCAACGTGGTGATGTTATTGCAGTTCGTAAGCTCCAAAAAACATTAATAAAATCCTGGTATGGGAGATTATTGGCAGTGCGTAGGGTTAGTCAAAGTAACCAGGGTGAGAAAACAGCAGGATTTGGTGGTGTTAAGTCATTGTCTCCAGAAAAATGTTTTGCCTTGGCTAAAAGATTAAAACTAAATAGCAAAGTTAAATCCATAAGAAGCACTATTCAAGATCATGCGTGGCAAATACTTGTCAAGATAGCTCTAGAAAAGCAATGGGAAGCAAAGTTTGAACCCTATTCTTACAGGTTTAGACAAGGGGAATCATGTCAGGAGGCCATAGAAGCAATTGTTAATTGTGTTAAGCTTGAGCCTAAATATGTACTTAAAGCTGATATAGTTAATTGCTTTAAATGTCTCGACTATGAACAACTATTAAAAAAATTAGATACCTATCTCACCTTGCCCAAACAAATCCGAGCTTGGTTAAAGGGTGGGAAAGATTTGTTCCTAGCAGAGAAAGTAATTTCTCCACTACTGACAAACATAGCTTTCCATGGCATAGAAGAACAAATCAAACATTATGCTGAAACACTTAGTGAAAAATGTCAAGGTTTAAGTTTGATTCGTTATGCAGGTAACTTGGTACTAGCTCACGAAGATATTGAAGTAATTCAAAAATGCCAATATATAATTAGAGAATGCTTATCTGACTTATGTTTGGAATTCAAACCAAGTCAAATTATAATTTCTCACACACTCTATATATGTGGTGAAGAAGAACCTGGATTTGATTTCTTGGGATTTAATATCAGACAATATGAGGTGAGTAAAAATCAAAGTAAGCTAGGTTTTAAAACCAAAATTAAACCAAGCATGGAGAGTATCAGGAGTCATTATTGTCAAATCGCTGAGGTGATAGATAAACATAAGTCTGCGCCACAAGCTACCTTGATTAGACAACTTAACCCTTTGATTAAAAGTTGGGTAAGCTATTACTCGAAATTTGTGAGTAAGAAAACCTTCCAGGATTTGGATAATTTAATATTCCAAAAACTCTGGGGGTGGGCAAAAAGAAGACACACCAATAAAAATAATCGTTGGATTTGCCAAAAATATTGGCCAACTATAGGGGAAAAGAACAGAGAATTTTCTGTTAATGGCAAGAATGACAGTCAAGTTAGATTATTGAGACACGCAGACTGGATTTATTGGAGCAAATAAAAACCCACTTTTTCTGTTTCATTCATAAAGATAAAAAGACAAAGTGCAGACTGCAATTTATGGAAATTACCATAATGTAAAAACTGCTAATAATGGCAGTAGAGGTACTCTTTGAATTAGGGCCTAATCACTGAGGAGCCGGATGAGGTGAAAGTCTCACGTCCGGTTCTGAAGACGAGCAGTTCTGGTGATAGAATTGCTTAGTTTAACTTCTCTGGCAATTAGAAAGGGTAGATTAAATTTACCCATAACTTCCTATTTAATTAGGGGTTTTAAAATTAGCGATCGCTCCTCAGCTAAGAAGGTAAGCGATCGCTTAGTCCCTAATACCATTTCCCAAAACTAATGTTACATATTAATTTCTGTATCAAAAATTTGATTTGATATCATGTCCGTTGTTATCAGAATGTGTAAAAGTTGGGGAAATATCTACAATATTTAAGGTTTTTCCTTATAGGCTTTTTGTCGCACTGCCGATGAGTGAATTAAACTACCTTCCTGGTTTGTCTGTTCTTGAGCATCCTTGAGCAGGAAATAAGCTTTATTCATATTTAATAAATTCCTTCAAAGTGCTTACAGACTGTTCGTAACAGGTGGTGTAAGGGGGAGTCTATTTGTGTTACTGCCAGCCAATAACAGCATATTGACTGAGGAGAACGATCGCAAAAACAACTATCGCCTGTAGCAGGAGTTTTCTGATTAATCTCATAACTTATACCAATTTCGATCAAACAATGTTATACGAACTTTGTTTATAGAGAGTTCATAGATAACAGGGAACACCACGTCTCAAATTTGTAGCACAAATGGTACAAGATCATATTTTAGATAAATCTGTATAGTAATAGTACATAAAGGCTAAAAGCCTAACTATACCCTTAATTCACTACGATCCTTTGAATAATTAGTATAAATCTCAATTTTTAAGTCAAAATTAAGCTAAATTTCACAACTTACTCATGCTATTAGTTTTTTATAGATAAATAATAAAACGAATATTAATGGCAGAATAGTTTATGAAAAATCAATTCAAGAAATTATTATTTTTATTTCCCATAATTATAATCTTAAGTAGCTGTGGTGGATTCAATAATTCTACAAATACAGTAGCAGAAACTCAACAAATACAAGGAGCTACTACTACTTCAGCCAAACCATTTAATTATCAAAACTACAACTCAATTTTAAAGGAATATGTCAACGATCAAGGATTAGTTGACTACAAAAAATTAAAAGAAAATCGACAACAACTTGATGAGTTTAATTCAACCATTGGAGCTGTAACCACAAGCACTTATAATTCTTGGACAGATTCAGAAAAAATTGCTTTCTTAATTAATGCCTATAACTCTTTGACTTTAGAATCTATTATTGATAGTTACCCTACTAAAAGTATTAGAAGAATTCCTGGTGTTTGGAAGATTAGGAAATTCGAGGTTGCTGGGGAAAAAATGACATTAGACCATATTGAACATCAGGTTTTACGGAAAGAATTTAATGAGCCAGGAATTCATGTTGCTTTAGTTTGTGCTGCAATAAGTTGTCCCCCACTGAGAAAAGAAGCTTATACTGGTAAGCAACTAGAAAAACAACTAGATGATCAAGCTAAAAATTTTCTAGGAAATAGTCAAGGCTTCCGTATAGACAGTCAAAATAATGTTGTTTATTTCTCTTCAATTTTTAAATGGTTTGGTCAAGATTTTGAGAAGAATTATGGTCAAACTGAGAATATTAATGGTTTAAATAAAACAGAGACATCTATCGTAAATTATGCTCGTCAATATGTAAATTCTAATGCTCAAATTTTTTTGGACAAAGGTGGTTATAAAGTGAAATATTCTGATTATGATTGGTCTTTGAATGTTCAATAATATTATGTTTGCTTCAATACTTACAGCATATTTCAGATTAATGCATTAGAAGTGAAGGTGTAAATATTTTTTAGTTGTTACCTATCCTCCCATCCATCTTTTGTAATCTTTACCTCCTATTCTCTACTCCCTTAAACCATCAACATCTGTATAATTAATCAGGTTTTAAAAACTTGATAGTTGAATGCTTACTACTTATTAATAAGCAATAGATAAAAATGATACAATAAGCGAAAAGGAGGTTTATTTTTATCAGTATCAGCAAGATATTTTTTTTGATTACTTAGTTATAAGAGAATATAAAACTCTGTTTCATTATACGCAAATAAAATAAATGCTTTTAGAAAGAATATTAGTAATTATTCCTGTGCTTAACGAAGAACATACAATCACAAATGTAATTAAATCATTACACTGTTACGGATTAACTAAAATAATGGTAGTTGATAATGGTAGTACCGATAAAAGTGTAGAAAAATCCATTAATGCAGGTGCAAAAGTTATGCTAGAACCCATAGCAGGTTATGGTAGAGCTTGTTGGCGTGGCATTCAAAATACACCTTTAAATTGTGATTGGATTTTATTTTGTGATGGGGATGGTAGTGATGATTTAAAGCAACTACCAAAATTTTTGGAGGCTACTAATAAATATGATTTAATTTTAGGCAATCGCCGTGCTACTAAAATAGGCAGGTCTGCCATGACTCCTGTACAAAATTTTGGCAATAAATTAGCTACTTTTCTCATAGGTTTAGGATGGGGATATTGGTATCAAGATTTAGGTCCATTACGTTTAATTCGGAAGTCTAGTTTAGAGAGAATAAGAATGCGGGATCGAGGTTTTGGTTGGACTGTAGAAATGCAAGCTAGAGCCATAGAATGTGGTTTAAAAATTAGTGAAATTCCTGTTGGTTATCGTCGTCGTCAGGGTGGGCGTTCAAAAATATCAGGTACGATAAAAGGTAGCTTTCAAGCTGGGACTATTATTCTGGCAACTCTGGGAAAATTATACTTAAAACGTTTGTGGAAAATGATAAAATTACAGCGTAATATTAACAAATTAAGAAAGCCTAGACAGATTTAACGGAGTCATAAGTCAGAAGTTTTTTTTGTTAGGAAAATTTTCAGCAACCCTCCAAAAAAAATTTCCTTAAAATTTGGGGTTTGAGAACCAATTATCAAAATAATTGCTGGAAAAAATCTGTCGTTATTCAATTATTTTCCAAAAAATATTCGATTGATAGAAGTTAGTCAGTATAGATTTGTAACATTTATTTTGTATAAAAATAAAACGGAATGATAATTAACTAAAATTATTTTTTTGTAAGGATTAAGAGGTATTTCATGCCAAATTAATAAATGTTTACTACAAATATTAATACTGTTTATAGTAGTCAATAGTCAGTAGTCATTAGAAGTAGTTATTATTATCATTTTTTCCCTCAAATAATCTATTTGAAAAAAGCCTGCATCTGACTTAAACTATTTTAATTGACTAAACTATTCGTAACATTCTTTTTTCACGCTTGGTATAATGGCTGATAGCTGACGGCTGGATGCTTACGATTTTATTGTAACTATCTAGGGATTAATTTGCTTATCGTCAAAATTTGTAGACCTGTATAAAAAATCATAAAAATGCAGCAAAATATCAACAAATGGAAAAAGTAAATATCAATTCAATTACTGGGAAAAATCGACCGTTATTACTAAGTTCAATTTTGATATTAGTAGGAGCAATTATCATCATTCCCTATGGTGATTTTCAGCAACCTGGTACAGTAATAAAATTTTGGATTGCTATTAGCATAATGAGTTTAGGATTTATAATTTCCTGGACAATAAAATCAATTAATTCTGCCTGGTTTTGGAGTGTTACTATTCTAGCGAGACTAATATTAATTCCCATGGAAGCAGGGAATGATATTTGGCGTTATTTGTGGGAAGGTTACATTCAAAATTTGGGTTTTAGTCCTTATGATTTAGCTCCAAATGCTGTAGAATTAATTCCCTATCGAACAGAATGGTGGTCATTAATTAATCATCCTGATACTTCTGCTATTTATCCACCTTTAAGTGAATTAGGATTTCGGCTTTTAGCAGCAATTAACCCGTCAGTATTAATATTTAAGTTAGCTTTTATCTTGGCTGATTTAGGAATTTGTTGGCTATTAAGTAGAAAATTCAGCCTGGAAAAAATTTTAATTTATGCTTGGAACCCTTTAATTATTTACTCCTTTGCTGGAGGAGGTCATTATGATAGTTGGTTTATTTTCCCATTAGTAGCAGCATGGTTAGCTTTTGATAATTATCGTTGGTATTGGAGTAGTTTTTTAATTGGTATAAGTGTAGCGATTAAATGGATGTCATTACCAATTTTATGCTTTGTAGTTTGGCAGAAAATCTTAGATAAAGATGAGTCTAATACCAATAATATTTCCCAAATTGATGAATTAAACAGAACTATAAATTTAGCAAAAAGAGAACAAAAGTTAAGATTAGGCTGTACCAAATTAACTTGGAAGATTCTGTATCAGAAAATCAAACAAGCAGGTTTTTTATTATTAATTGGTTTATTACCAATGTGCATTGCTGCCCTGAATTTTTGTGAACCTGGAAAATGTTCACTTATTCCTACCAGTTCAAATTTTGTTGTTAAAGGTCGTAGTGCTGAATTTATTCCCTATTTAGTTAGCTTGATTTCGGAACAATCAACACAATATAATTGGATTTATGGGATTCCACTCGCTTTAGGAGTTGGAGTTTTAATTTGGAATACTCATAGATTTGTTAACTTTGCTGAATCTTATTTTTTTATACTATTAACTTTATCTCCAATAGTTCATGCTTGGTATTTTACCTGGTTAATTCCTTTTGCTGTAGCAACTAGAAATCTAGGTATAAAATGGGTAAGTTTATCAACATTTATTTATTTTATTTTGACATATAGACAAAGTTTAGGAGATAACAATTGGCTTTTAACTCCAATGGAAAGATATTGGTTATGGTTACCTTTAATAATCGGATTTATTTGGAGTTATTTGAAATATAAAAAAAATCTAGAATCCTCAAAGATAAACTCTGAATTATCTAGATAAATTAGATTATTTTGAAAAAAAGAATGTTACACGGGCTGATTTTATAAGCAAAAGGCAAGAGGTATTTGTGGTAAATATTTATCGTGAATTGTATTAGAGGCTATTCATCCTAGCTCTGTTCTCCTAACAATAGCATAACTATTTGTGGCAAATATTTATCACACTTAGTATTAGGTAGAATTCAATATTAGACATTTTCAGATTCTTCTGGTTTATTAACAAATCCACTAATAAAACTAGAAACCAGAGATAAAACAATTGCTCCAATAACTGCAGGCCAGAAACCATCTACTTCCAAACCAGGAGTAAAATATCCTGCTAATGAAAGAGAAATACCATTTACTACTAACAAAAATAACCCCAAACTAAGAATTGTCAGAGGCAAAGTTAGAATCGTTAAAACTGGTTTAACTATCGCATTTACTAATCCTAAAATAATCGCTGCAACTGCAGCAGCAGGAATACTATCAATTCTTACACCAGGTACAACAAACGCTGTAATTAAAAGTGATATAGTTGCCATCAACCAAGTCAATAAAAAACTTCCCATAGCTATTGTTTTAACCTCCTAATAAAATTGGAAAAATTATTTAGTCTAATTGGAATAAACCAACCTAAACAGTCTACTTACAGCAGATTTCATCTTGGTGAAGTACACCCATAGCGGGCAAGATGCCCGTACTACAAACATCTGTTAGCGTTTGCGGAGCATTCCGTAGGAAAGCTTTGCGTTAGCAAACGTTAATATTTGGGTAGTGGTAAACAAGTAATGATTTTGCTCGTCTAGCTTCTGATAATTTAAGGGATGTACCAACTAACATCCTTGCATCTTTAGCACTACCAATATTTGTACCTCATATACTTGGAATCTGGTGTATTATCCACCACCTCTTTCATATAGCAATAGTCAACTTACTGACAATGATTTTTCTGGCCAAGTGCTTTAGTCAGCAGAATTAGAAAATGCTAATCTTCAGTTAACTAATTTTACCAATACTGACTTACGGGGAGTAATTTTTAATTATTCCACTATAACTAGAGCAAATTTACATAGGATTGATTTTACTAATGCCGATCTATCTGATGGAGTATTTGTAGAGACAATAATGTTAGGTTCGATTTTTGATGGTCTA
Organism: Dapis purpurea BLCC-M126; assembly: GCF_050015975.1. Taxonomy (NCBI): domain Bacteria; kingdom Bacillati; phylum Cyanobacteriota; class Cyanophyceae; order Oscillatoriales; family Microcoleaceae; genus Dapis; species Dapis purpurea. Next base: position 142,105 of record NZ_JBNHER010000260.1, read on the forward strand.
GAATTCTACCTCACCAGTATCGGAATTACTATATTCTGCTATGAAGTAAAAAAAATAGGGTGCTATTTTAACACCCTATTTTGAGATTAAATTAAGTTAAATACATAATTATAATTATTATTTACAACTTGAGACTGTTACTCTTTTTCCTCTCTGATTTAGATATTTCTGAAGATGCTCTTGTGATGTTACCCAAGACTTTAAATTAACATCCCAAAAAAAATTAATCCGATTCCTAATTCTGAGAGTATGAACCCTTTGAAAAGATACTCCTAGAAGTCTTGCTACATTAGTTTGAGTTAATTTATCTTTCATAGTTGATGAGTTAATTGAGATTTAAATGTTTTTGGATAAATTTAAAACTTGCATCTATAGTTAATGACTTATTCAGTCATTTCAGATGTTCTAATATCATCATATAGATTAAAAACAAAACCTTCAATAGTAAGATTACCGAATTTTGAGAATTTTATTTGTAGTCAAAAAATATCTCTACCCTAGGGAAATTACTCAGACGTTAAACTTAGTAAATTCAATACCAAATTACAGTTTTATATGATATTTTTGACGTTAGTGAATCAAGCTATGAAACCGTAAGTAATCAAGTTAATATAATATTATTGATAACAATCTTTTTTTTTATAAGGTATAACCAAATATAAACAAGGATTTAACTTTCATTAAAAAAACAGCTTCTAATAGTTACTTCATTTTGAGATCTGCGTAAGTCCTAAAGATAAATCTTAATGGTTTAGCATTTGATCTAAATATAGAAAGCCATTCATAGTTCCAAATGAAATGGGAGAATATTTGAAGCTGATGCGTGTTTACTTATCTTCACAAACTAAAGAATTAAAATACCAAATAGCTTCACAATTATCTAAATGTAAATTCAAGTGTCAACTTTTGTGACAAATTACCCAACCTTCACAAGTTCTTCATATTTGTCGATTAACTTTAGTTAGTAAGGTCAGCAGTTTGCCCTAACACTGATATATAAATTTTTTCTTTGGAGGTAGGAAATGCAATCAGTTTATATCATTCTATTGACTGTTTCTGCAACCGCCGTATTGATTTATAACCACACATCTGAAGATATATCCTTTGTTTTAGCTGTATTAACAGGATTAATCTGTTTCTTCTGGGGTTTTGCTTGTTCTCCATGGCTTGTTCAACTACTAATAGTATGTGGCCTATTCTATTTTTACAGACTTTACTCACCAGATAGCCAAGGTATCAGTTAATTAAAGCAACATTTTTTGAAATTTTTTCAAGACAATTTTTGTGATTTTTGTTGCTGATTCAGATCAATCATTTATAAGTCTTAACTAATTTAATCTGATTTTAATTCCTCATCTAATAATTATCAGTTATTTGTTAGGGGTTAGTTGTTGGAAGTTTCGTATTTTTCAAATAAATTCGAGGTATACTATGCATACTTGTCCTTGCTGCTCTACAACATTACTTCGCCACATACGTCATAACAGTATTTACTGGTATTGTCCTCACTGTCGGGAAGAAATGCCTGACCTAGAATCAATGCTATTGAATCGTTCTAAGTTATCTAAGTCTTATGGAGGTTGGTTAGGGGTTCATAAACAAAAGTCTGAAGTATTAGTTGTTGTTCCAGCATAAGTTAATTGCTATCTGTACTTCGATATTTTGGCCTAGATTTGAATTTAACATTTATATAGAGAAGTCAAAGTCACTTACAAAATCATTTTTTGTATCTTTGGCATAAAAATATATATTCTTTCCCTGTTCCCTACTATGTGCTAAAAGTCTATATATTTTTCACACCTATTCCTATTGAGATGCTAATTATTAACACTTTTATAGAAACCACGCCTTGTTCTTTTTCCTGTATCCTTACACAAAATTATCGAAATATCTATGCCTTCAAGTCACCAGAGGATTTCAACTTTCAAACTAGTATCACACAGAGATACTATAGTATAGAGAATCAAAATTATTCAAAACTATAAAGTCTTAGATAAGTAGTTTTGAAAACTTCATCTCGGGTAAGTCATGGGTAATTTTAGTCTCAAAGTGTAACTTACTTATGCCTTTATCTTCAAACTATCCAACATATAATTGTGTCGAATCAATTCTGTTCCTAATTTTTTACAACATATCATTTCATTAAAACATCCTAGCTCTCATCTTAATTCCCAAACTCTGGTAATTTGAGAATAATCACTAACCCGATTTAACATAAATTCAAGAGCAAGGCATGGCCACTATTTGGGAATTAGACTTCTACAGTCGTCCAATACTCGATGACAGACAAAAAAAACTCTGGGAACTATTAATTTGCGAAAGTCCCGTAGGTATTAATGACCCGACAGACTCTTTGTATCGTTACTCGGAGTTTACAAGTAATCAAGAAGTAAACTCAATTTGGCTACGGAATGCGATAAAAAAAGCGATCGCTGATGCTCCCGAACCGCCTCAAAAAATACGCTTCTTTCGTCGCCAAATGAATAACATGATTACTAAAGCTTGTGCAGAACTGACCATACCTACAGCCCTCAGTCGTCGCACTTATTTACTTAACCAGTGGCTAGAACAACGAATGGAAGAAGTTTATCCGACTTATCCCGGTTATCAAGCAGGAACAAATCCTCCAGTTCAATATATGAATTCTGTACCACAACCTTTACCAGATGCGTTAATAGGAGAAAAGTGGACATTTGTTAGTTTAGAAGCTGGGGCTTTTGCAGAAATGTCAGACTGGGATATTGATTTTGGAGAAGCTTTTCCTCTTAGCATGATGAATCTAGCAGCTAATTCTCCTATTCCTGGTTTGATTATCTATTCGTCTAGGGCCAAACCTTTAGCTGCTTGGATGTCAGGGTTAGAGTTAGCCTTTATCCAATTTAATCCGAGCCAACCAGCTAGATTACTACTACAGACTGGAGGTGATGATTCTTGGATTTTGGCTAATCTAAGTAATTCATCAACTATTGCTGAAGCTCAAAGATTTTCTGAAGCCAAGTCAAAGGCCAAAGAAGTTCATTTTTTGGCAGTACAGTCAAATCCAGAATCAGAATCATTTGCTGGTTTTTGGTTGTTACAAGAAATTAATATTTAGTTAAGCTTTGGGTGCTGGACATTGGTACAATCCTACTAGCAATTCCATTGTCCAAAATCAAAAATCCCAAACAGAATGTTATGACCGAATTAGCAGAACAACTGCTAGAACTAGCTGCCAAGGCAGGGGCTGAGGCAGCAGAAGTATTTCAGGCGGAATCACACTCCCAGCCTATATTTTTTGAAAGTAATAGACTCAAGCAACTAGAAAGTACCCAATCAGAAGGCACAGCACTTCGGCTTTGGCGAAATGGACGTCCTGGATTAGCTGTAGCTCATGGGCCTGTGACGCCTAAAGCTTTAGTAGAAAGAGCCATTTCTATCAGTAGTTTGAATGAACCAGAATATATTGAACTAGCCTCAAAAGCTAAAAATCGCCATTATCCCAACCAAGGGATATTTGTACCTGTAGAACAACTGGTAAAGTGGGGCAAAGAAGCGATTGCCTTAATCCGAGAATTTTATCCAGATGTGATTTGTAACGGAGAATGGGATTGTGAAATTGAATCTACCCGTTTGATAAATTCATTAGGACTAGATTGTAATCATATAGATACAACTTTAAGTGGTTATGTAGAAACTGATTGGGTAAGAGGTGACGACTTCTTAAATATATCTGATGGTCAAATCCAAAGAAATAGCCTCGATCCGAAGACAGTTGCCAACCGAATCTTACAACGATTAAATTGGGCACAGAAGAATGTGGCCTCCCCTAGTGGTAGAGTACCTATTTTATTTACAGCTAAAGCAGCAGACTTATTATGGAGTACCATATCTGGAGCTTTGAATGGGAAACAGGTACTAGAAGGTGCTTCTCCTTGGAGCGATCGCCTGGGGGAGCTTGTTACTAATAAACAAATTACTATTTCTCAACAACCAGAAGAAGGACCTTTTAGTTGTCCTTTTGATGATGAAGGTACTCCAACCCGCTCCATCGAATTTATTCAAAATGGTGTTTTACAACTGTTTTATACAGACCGAACTACTGGTAGATTATTGGGTAGTGGTACTACTGGTAATGGGTTTCGCCCGGACTTAGGTAGGTATCCTACACCAGAATTATTTAATTTTATAGTTAAACCAGGAGAGCGATCGCTAGAGGAATTAATAGGGATGTTAGATGATGGAATTATAGTCGATCAAATTCTAGGTGGTGGTGCTGGTATTTCTGGTGACTTTTCTATTAATGTTGAACTTGGCTATCGTGTGAGAAAAGGTGAAATAGTTGGTAGAGTAAAAAATACAATGGTTGCTGGTAATGTTTATACAGCATTAAAGCAATTAGTAAAATTAGGAAATGATGGGGAATGGAATGGTTCTTGTTATACTCCTCATGTAATTGTAGAAGGATTATCTACTATTGGTAAAGTACATTAAATTACTGATAAGTTATTAATATTTGTACTTCATCTACTTGGAATCCATTGTATATCTGTATTCTCTTTCATCAAAAATATACGAAACTTTTCAGGATGAGAAAGTAGATAAGGCATTAATCTTATATCTCTATTAATTTTTTTCTGTTGCCTTTTGATTACTTCCCCATAATTTTAGACCTCATCAAGCTGCAAACTTTTGTATAAAATGGTGAGTAAATTTTACTATATTTACCATAGGTCTAAATTAGTCAATATTTACCCACCCTACTACGTTAATAATTTAAAATATAACCTTATTTCTCATTATTTTCTGCTTTAGTTTTTGTAGACTTCCTACCACGAGTAGACTTTTTAGTTGAAGCTTTAGCCTGCAAAAGTTCTAAAGCTTGCTCCAAAGTCATATCTTCTACTGCTTTATCTTTGGGCAAAGAAGCATTTACCTTACCATGTTTTACATAAGGTCCATACCGACCATCATAAATACCAACTGGCTCACCATCTTCAGGATGTTTACCCAAATCTTTCAGTGGAGGTGTAGCTTTAGCACTACCTCGTTTCGCTCTTTTAGGTTGAGCTAATAACTCTAAAGCACGTTCCAAAGTAATAGTCAAAACATCATCCCCAGCTTTCAAAGAACGATAATCTTTACCACCCTCTTTTCCTTGATCGTGGACGACATAAGGACCGAAACGTCCTAAATTAGTTTGAATTTTACAACCAGTTTCTGGGTGAGTCCCCAAAGTACGAGGTAAAGACAACAAACCTACTGCCATATCCAAAGTCACATCTTCCATATTCACGCCCTTTGGCAGTGAACTTCGCTTTGGTTTTTTCTTACTTCCCTCCACCTCATCGCCCAACTGTACATAAGGACCGTAACGACCTGTCATTATATAGATAGGTTTATCTTCTTCTGGATGAATTCCTAATTCCTCCGGACCTTCTGTTTTTTGCTTAAGAATTTTCTCGATTTGTTCTGGATCTAAGTCTGAAGGAGTTAAATCTTCAGGAATAGAAGCTTTGACAACATCTTCACCATTCTCTGCCTCAATATAAGCCCCAAATTTGCCAATACAGATACGATAAGTCATCTCTGGATCGTTATCCAAATTCTCTAACTCAATAGTGCGGGCTAACTTGGGGTCAATATGCTCCTCTTGTTCCTTAATTTGAGTATCCAGTCCAGTTTCTCCAGAGTAAAATTCTCGTAGATATGGCAACCATTGAGCTTCACCCGTAGAAATATCATCCAGAGTTTGTTCCATACGAGCGGTAAACTTAACATCGACAAATTCAGGAAAGTGCTTTTCCAATAAACTTGTCACCCCAAAAGCAGTAAAAGTAGGAACCAAGGCATTACTCTGAAGTTTGGCATAACCACGGTCAACGATAGTACCAATAACAGTAGCATAGGTACTTGGACGACCAATACCTTCACTTTCTAGAGTTTTAACTAGAGATGCTTCGGTAAACCTAGCAGGTGGTTGAGTTTCATGTCCTACTACTTCTATTTCTTTACAATTTGGACTATCGCCCTGTTTTAGAGGAGGCAATGGTACTTCTTGATTTTCCAAAGCTGCTTCTGGGTCATCCGAACCTTCAACATAAGCCCGGAGGAACCCAGGAAAGTCTATCCGTTTCCCATTAGAACGAAAACCTGCATCTTCGACTTGTAAATTAACAGTAATATGGGTTTGACGAGAGTCAGCCATTTGACAAGCTACTGTCCTTTTCCAGATTAAATCGTAAAGAGCAAATTCTTGATCCTTCAATCCTGTTTCCTGGGGAGTGCGGAACGTTTCACCTGCAGGGCGAATAGCTTCGTGAGCTTCCTGAGCCCCCTTACTTTTAGTAGTGTACTGCCTGGGTTCAGGACTAAGATATTCTGCACCATACATTTTTTCCACACAACTCCGGGCAGCAGCGATCGCCTCATCGGACAAATGAACCGAGTCTGTCCGCATATAGGTAATAAAACCCTGTTCATATAAATTTTGGGCAGTCCGCATAGTTTGCCTAGCACCCATTCGTAGCTTGCGGTTAGCTTCCTGTTGTAAAGTAGAAGTGGTAAATGGTGGGGATGGTTTACGTTTAACAGCTCGCTCTTCAACATTATTAACACTCCAAGGTTTATTCTCAAGTCTTTCTTTCAGAGCTTCAGCTTGAGTCTCATCCAACAAAACAACATTACGACCCTCAGTTATTTTGCCCGTATTTTCATCAAAGTCACTACCCGTAGCAACTTTTGTTCCTCCAAGGGTGACAAGTTTAGACTCAAACGGAGTTTTTTCTTGTTCTAAACTGGCCTTTAAATCCCAATAACCCCCCTGTTTAAAAGCCTGACGTTGACGTTCTCGATTAACTAATAGTCGAACTGCTACTGACTGTACCCTACCTGCAGAAAGACCCCAGGCAATTTTTTTCCACAGTACAGGAGAGAGAGTATAACCATAAAGTCGGTCTAAAATACGACGAGTTTCTTGTGCCCTGACTAACTGTTCATCTATATTACGACAGTTTTCAATTGCCTTGCGGATAGCTTCTGGAGTAATTTCATGGAATACCATCCGTTTAATAGGGACTTTCGGTTTTAGTAGTTGTAATAAATGCCAACTTATGCTTTCCCCTTCTCGGTCTTCATCTGTCGCCAGAACTAATTCATCCGCTTCTTTCAGAGCATCTTTAAGTTCTTTAACGGTTTTCTTTTTGTCTTTAGGGACAACGTAAACAGGTTCAAAATCTGATTCTACGTTTACCCCTAGATGTGCCCACTTTTCTCCTTTGTATTTTTCTGGTATTTCCTCAGCAGAAGGTGGTAGGTCACGCACATGACCCATGGATGCCTCAACACGGTAGTCGGAGGGTAGATAGTTACGAATAGTACGGGCTTTAGTAGGAGATTCAACAATAACAAGAGTTGACATGAGACCTTATATTAGGATATTAATAACTGAGATTTTTGTATGCTAGTATGCACCTGTAAGCAATGGGGCAGAGATGGGATAGTTTTATTGTTTGCTTTGGTTTAGCTTTACAGAATAGATTTTTTGGTTTGACGCTATATTAATTTTTTTGTGTCTGCCAAAATCTATGTTTAATGAACTTAGGAACGGAAATTAAATAAGACTGGGACATTCTGGTTTCTGGTTATCAAATCTCTTGAGCGTAATTAATTTTATCCGGTTTGATTTTGTTCTCATTCCTTAATGGACACATTCATTTTTCAGGTATCCTTATTAAAATTTGCTAGCATAATCAATATTTTATGTCAATAGTATTGAGACATTGTTGCTCAAATCAAAATCCACGAATACATCCATGAAGATAATGCTTGAGTAGGACTACTTTAACTATTTATAGTCTCCAGTCCTCTTGATTTGGATTATCTCTACTTGATTAAAAATTCGTAAGTATTTTATTCACATAAAAATTTCAACTGTCTATCTAAAAATCTGAATTTTCCAGTTGTAATATTATGCTGGGATAATTAGTAATAAAACTCCATTCTGCTGAAGGGTTTAATGTCCCGCAGTGAACAGCGAAACAAAAAACTTTCTCCTCTTGTAATATTATGCTGGGATAATTGGTAATAGAACTCCATTCTGCTGAAGGGTTTAATGTTCCGCAGCGAACAGCGAAACAAAAAACTTTCTACTCGTTATATAGCAGTCAAAGTAAAGATTAGGAAATTTATAAATGCTCAAACGAGCTTCAGGGATTGCTTCTAACTTCTGACTTGCGCGTAGAGCTATACCTTTTTTCCTTCTCCTCTTTCCTCCTCAATTCTAACTACTAAGTTTTTTCTAATTATTTAGAACTTTTTAACTCGATATACTATGAATTATGGTTTGTAAATCATACAAGTTTGGTGTATTGTTTAGTCGATAATCTCATAATGTTAAGTATATTTATTATGGCCGTTGATATTATCGACTATGAAATTAAAGGAGAATCTCTACAATTAGTAGAAATTGAACTTGACCCTGCAGAAGGAGTCAGAGCAGAAGCAGGAGCAATGACCTATATGGAACAAGGCATTGAAATGCAAACTACTACTGGTGGTGGTGCTTGGAAAGGTTTTAAGCGAATGTTGACTGGGGAAAGTTTTATGATTACCACTTTTTTCAATCAAGGTACAGGTAAAGCTAGAGTTGCTTTTGCTGCTCCCTATCCAGGGCAAGTTATTCCTTTAAATTTAACTGAATTAGGTGGGGAATTTTTGTGCCAATCTAGTTCTTTTCTTTGTGCTGCTAATGGTATTGATATTGAAATTGCTTTTACTAAAAAAGTAGGTGCTGGTTTCTTTGGTGGAGAAGGTTTTATCCTGCAAAAATTACAGGGAAATGGTTTAGCTTTTGTTCATGCTGGTGGTACAATTATAGAAAAAAATTTAGCTGAAGGAGAAGAATTACGAGTAGAAACTGGTGCAGTTGTTGGTTTTTCTACCTCAATAAAATATGATATTGAAATGGTAGGTGGTATGAAGAATATTGTATTTGGTGGAGAAGGTTTATTTTTAACTAAACTTATAGGTCCTGGTTTAGTTTATATACAAAGTTTACCTCTTTCAAGCCTGGCACGAAAAATTGTTGCTGCTGCTCCTGTAAGTAATTAATTCCTTGAAATTGTAAATTAAATATCTTTTCGAGCTAGGAAAAAAGAGTTTTTATATAACAAAATTAATCACTATTGAAATTAAGGTTCAATTATATCAATAAAATACATTAATGATGCTACTTACGATCGAATAAGGAGATTGATAAGTAGCATAATTTTTTGTGTTTCTGTTACACCTCTTTCAAAATTTAATAGTCAGTAGTTACTAGCTAGAAGTTAGAGAGAACAAAGGTATCAAGTAATGAAGCGGAATATGGTCCCTGAATCAGTTATGATTAAAATTCAGTAGTTAAATTTCATTGGGAAGCTCTGCAAAACGGCCATTTTACAAAAAATAAGATTGTTTGAGTAATTCCCCCATTACTTAGAAATATATGACCGTACAAATATTCAAGAAAACCTTAAATCTTCAAAATCTCCAAACTCTAATAGTATCTCTACTATTACTAATACTGGCCACTATTGTCCCAGTATCATCTGCATCGGCAACAGGAGTTTATCAAATGCCTAATTTAACGGCAGGCGATCGCACATTTATTGTTGATGATGCAGATGTTCTTAGTCGGGTGACTAAGAGTAAACTGAAAAATTCTTTAGAAAATTTGGCCAATGCCACAGGAAATGAAGTGAGATTTGTGACTATCCGTCGTCTAGACTATGGTGAGACAGCAGATAGTTTTACGGAAAAATTATTTGACAAATGGTTCCCCACTTCAGAAGCAAAAGCTAATCAAACTTTATTGGTACTAGATACTCTTACTAATAATGATGCAATTCGCATCGGTGATGCAGTTAAAGAAATTATCTCTGATGAAATTACTCAGAGTGTAGTTGACGAAACTATTCAAGTACCTGTTAGAGATGGAAACAAATACAATGAGGCTTTTTTGGCAGCTAGCGATCGCCTGATTGCTGTATTATCTGGAGAACCAGATCCAGGCCCACCGGAAGTTAAGGATGAACTTTCAGCACAAGTAGCTGCTACTTTTAAATCAGCAGAAGAAACTGACGATCAAAGTGCAACTATTTTGGTGGTTATATTGTTGGTAGTTGCTACAGTTGTGCCTATGGTTACTTATTTCTGGTATCAAGGCTTTTCTGGATAGAAATTAAGGAGAATGGTTGGAGTATATTTTTTTGCCATTCTCCTTATTTAACTAGCTATTAACCTTTCTTCAGGGAATGCTCCGCTTGCCAGAATTTAGCCGTCAGCTAAAAATTCAAGGGTTTAAGTAACCCACTATATTTGAAAAAGTGCGTGGTAAGCTGTTGTGCATTTAAAGGACTTATTGCTCTGTGTCTTGTTCAAAGGAAAACCTTGATTAATTCTGACTTTTGACTTCTGACTTCTGACTTGCTAATACCCATTTTAAATGTGTATTAGCTTATGTGTTAATGGGGGTTTAAATTCCTTATTCTACACCTTAAGAAGCTGAGTTCTGAGTGCTGCTTCAATTAATCTTGAATATATTCTTTGCCAGTTAATAAAGCTGTTTCAGCACGCAAAAATTCCCTTCCTAAATAAGCAGCATGATCTAACATTGTGACTAGGCAAGGGTGTGTTTCTTCAAATATTTTGACACACATTTCTTTTGCGGTTCTAGAAGTAAATGTTGTGGTTTCTTGACGTTCTACTTTTCCTTTTACTGGAATAGGTTTTCCTGTTTCTGGATCGATAGCTAAACCACGGTCATCAATAATATTAGTGAAGTGTTTTGCACAAATTAAGCTTGCTTCTCGGTCAATAAAAATAATGAAGTAACCACCTGGATCAAGGTCTATGTGACGTTTAGAAAGTTTTTCATCAATGGTGGTCATGTCTTCAAATGTTAGATTCATAGTTCAAATTTAAAATTACCTGTATTTTATTCTACATTTTTATCTAAATTTCGGCACAAGACCAGCACTATGTGGAAATTTTATTATCTCAATAAATGCCAATTATTATGATAAAAAAAGTGATATAATGGTAATAAAAAATATTTCTGCGCAGCCAATATTTAGTGTTAGTAATTAGATATTAAAGATTGAAAGCCAGATAAAAATATAGAATACATCGAAATCATATATTAAGTCAAAAGGTTAAATCAATTATTTGGGTGTTGTCTTTTTTTAGGAATCAAAGTTTATCCTAGTAAAATCAATTATATATTAATCAAAAATAGAAACCTGATTATGTTAATTTGACTAAGCAATTCATAAGCGAGGCAAAAAAGGAATTATTTTGGTTGAAAAATTTTCCATCTACATCTATTACAATAATCCAGCAAAGACTTAGGCTAACCTGACAGAAACTTTTTTGATAATTGTACTGGGAAATGTAAAGCTATTAAAGTTAAATGTCCTAAATTTAAGAGTAGAAATTCTAGACAATCTACTAAATTTTTAGGTAGAAATTATAGAATAGGCCAAGATAAACTGTTTCCCACAAAAATAGGTAAGGTCAAAATATTTTGGTCAAGAAAACTTCGTACTTAACCAACTTTTAGCCAAAATTATCAAAAATTTTGCTCATAGATACTTTGCTAGTTTTGTTTTAGACATTCATTCTGAACAATTACCTAAATATAGATAAGTTAGTAAAAATTGATTTAGGTATCTCAACATTTGGAACTTTATCAACAGAACAAAAGGAAAAAGATAAAAAATTTAGCTAAATTTCAACGTAGATTATCTAGAAAACAAAACGGTAGTAAACCTAGAGAAAAAGCAAGATTGAGAATAGATAAATTACTGATGTCAGCAACAATTATCCTCACAATTACCGAAGGAAGTATCAAAGGTCAACAGTTCATCTTTGAAGAACGTACTACCTGTGTGATTGGTCGTTCCTATGACTGTTACCCTCAACTACCTAACGATCGAGCTCATCGCACTATTTCCCGATACCACTGTTTATTTGATATTAATCCTCCTGACATCCGTGTGCGTGACTTTGGTAGTAAAAATGGTACTTATGTCAATGGCCAAAAAATCGGGCAGCGCCCAGCAAATCAGACTCCCCTGCAAGCTGCCCATCTAAATTTCCCAGAATATGACTTAAGTGAAGGTGATGAAATTAAAATTGGTTCTACTGTGATAAAAGTTAGTATCTTAGGTACTAGAGAAGGTGATAGAAGTGATTTTCTCAACAACTTAGGTATTGAGGATGATGATGAGACTATTGCTGAATCAAAAGTTTCTCATGGTTCAACAACTGCTCAATTTAACCAACAGGAAATTGTCAAAAATCTACGACAGATAGTCAATGAAGGAGAGCCTAATCTTAAAGCTTTACAGGAATATACTATTATTAAACAACTTAGCAGTGGAGAATGCAGTCAGGATTATTTAACTTTGAATGAGGATAGTGGAGAGTTATTAGTATTGAAAATAATGCTGCCTCAAGTAAGGGTTAGTCAACGTGCGAGAGAAATGTTTCTTCAGGAGGTAGAAAATACTAAGGCTTTGGATCATCCTCACATAGTTAAATTTCAAGATTATAGTTATTTTAATGGTACTTTTTTCCTTACTTTGGAGTATTGTCATGGTGGTACTGTAGTAGATTTAATGCAGCGAGAGGGAGGTAAATTATCAGTTGAACAAGCTCTACAAATTATGTTTGAGGTGTTAGATGGTCTAGAATATGCTCATAATGCTGAAGTTCCTTATGTGAAACAAGCCGATAGTAGTTTTAGTCAGGGACGAGGTTTAGTTCACCGAGATTTAAAACCACATAATATTGTGCTGGGTAATGTCAGAGGTACTTCTGTGGCGAAAATAGCTAACTATGGATTGGCAAAAGCTTTTGATATAGCTGGTTTGAGTGGTCAAACTATGAGCGGCCTAACTTTAGGATTACCTGTTTTTGTTCCTCGTCAACAGGTGATTAGTTTTAACTATATGAAACCGGAAATGGATGTTTGGGCAATGGCAGCAACTCTCTACTATATGTTAACAGGAGCATACCCCCGTGATTTTTTGGAGAGAGACCCATTTTTGGTTGTTTTACAAACAAATGCTGTACCTATTCGAGAAAGAGATGTTTCTATTCCAAAAAATTTAGCAGAGGTAATTGATTTAGGATTAACTGATACACCTGAGATTTATTTTAAGAGCGCAGCTAAGTTTAAACAAGCTCTAATGAATTCAGTAGAAAATTAGTTTCTTCCATACATTTATCTACGATTTTGTCAATGACTAGAATTACTTAAGCATTTATAGCTGTCTAAATTTTGTTTATTTGAGGTTGTCTAAATTATTCTGAAAATTGGGGGATTTGAGATGAGATTAACGTAAATACTAGGTTGCAGCCTTATTTATCAGAGTCTTTTTTAAATTTATTTATAACATTGGCACAATATCTTATGTACAGACTATGATACCAAATCTCTGAAATAAGGCAAGCTCGTGAAATAATTTGTCATAAGCTCGAGAAAATGAGGCTAATTAGATTTAGAAAAACAATATTAAAAGTTAATTTGATTAGTAAAATCTATATTGAGCGATCGCTATTTTGTTTTGTTTTTGAAAGTTATTTTATCTTACTGCTTCCTCATCTCCCCCTCTCTTTTGAAAGATATCTCGAATGGTTTCTAGTATTATCTCTATCATCCCATTATGGGTAGGTAGGTGGGAAAATTTACAACTACGTCATTGCGACTGGAAAGGAGTGGAAGTAAGTAATATCAAGGGTTTCGAGTGTATTGATATTCGTTACAGAGTGAGGTTTATTCGCGCCTACCTACTTACTGTTTATCTGCTGGAAAAGCTTGAAACTCAAAGATAGGAAATTTTTCAGGATTTTCAGGAAGTTAGGTAGGGTTATGGATGGAAAAAAAATACATAGAAGTCTGATTAAATCTGGCTTTTGACTAATGTTTTGCTTAAATTAGAAAAAGAATTTTTTTAACTGCCTAAAGTCCTCTACAGTCTCTAGTACTGATACGATATATTGATAATTAATAAGAAAGTAGAAGGAAACAATCTTAAGGTTGATGATTCCTGAATCTTAAATAGTTAAATTTATTCCCATCTACTTACTTATTAATAAAGATAACTTTTAGTTCTAACCAGAATTTATATTCAAAGTTGAGAGAGAAATAATAAGAGTAAATTTAGGAGGTTAAATATGAATATACTACTTAAACCAACAAAACTAATTAAATACTCCCTGATGGCTTTTATAATTGGAACTTCAGTTGTTGTTTCCCATCAAGAAAAAGCCTGGGCAGGATATGGTGCGATATCTTATTCACCAAGTCAAAAAACAAACGGGATTTCAAATAATAAGGTTTCACAAGATAGCGCTGTAGAAGAAGCGAAACAAGATTGTGAAAAGCAAGGAGGAAAAAATTGTAAGACAAGATGGGTTAGAAATGGCTGTGTAGTCCTAATGGTTAATTCATCTAACGCACAATATTCGTTTGGCTCTGGTATCTCTTTAAGCAGTGCAGAAAATGATGCGAAAAACAATTGCCAAGAATGTGAAATTACCAGATATTTGTGTACCAGTAATTAATTAGCTTTACTCAAAGGCTTTAATTAAAGTTTTAATCTTATTCTTCGCCTGTGCTAAAATCATCTTCGTCATCAGAATTAGTTGGTGAAGAATCATTTGGGGTATCTTGTTCTGCCTCTTGCCTCTCGATACCAAACTGTAAAAGGTATTGACTTGTGTCAGGTAAAAGTCCAGAGTTAATTCCGGGGTCAAATCTTGAAATTAATTGTAGTAATTTTTGATCTATTTCAATAATGAAGATGCTATTTTTTTCAGTTGGATTTGCTGCTTTATCTTGACTGTTTTTATTGATGAAATTCTTATCTGAATAGCCATTAGTTGCAATGTAGCTGAGAATTCTATTTTCAATATTTACAGATTCTATAAGTGTTACCAAATGATATTTATGACTCAAATTGAACTGAAATAAAAGAGGAACTTGAGTAATCAAAATCAACCAAAAACTATTAACTATAAATAAAGTTGCAGGACGTTGAGCACCAGAATTTTCTTGCTTAAATATTTTTTCAAATCCATCTTTACTTAGAAAAACAAAAAGTATTCCACTAACTAATGCTAGTGGCCAAGCAAACAAACTCGTGGTAAAGTCTAGAGAATTGTAGAAAATTAATTTATCTTTTGCTATCTTTATGTGTTGCTTTACTGAGTTTAGCTGCTTTGTTATCCTCTCTTTTTGTGCTGGAGTAGCCTGTAAATTTGAGAGGATAACTATATATTGCAATTCTTTTTCAAATTCTTCCCATTTGTGTCTTTTAATCCAGTTGAATCGGAATATAGGGCTTTGTTGGTCTTCTGAGCAAAATAATTTATAACGGCTTGATTGACATAGTGAATCAATCAAAGAATTTTCGTAAGCTACATTATTATTATTTTTTAATAAAGGTAACAATTCTGAAATTGAATTATGTATATTTTGATTTATTTCTTGTTCAGATGTTTTTATTTTTTCCTTTACCTCAGATATTTTCTTTAAAACTTCTTCCTTACTATCATCTTTTAGAATTATTTCTATATTATCCTCAAAATTTTCTAACTTGTTCTTTATTCCTTTAAAGAAATAGAAATTTATTTCTATTAATTTTATTTGATCGTTAATATTAGATATTGCCTTAAGTGAAGAACACTTCTTCTGTCTCTGATATTCACTATCACTATCACTTAGACTACCTTGAATCGCTTCATTTTCATTGAAACATTTTTCATTGTTAACATCATCTGCAAAGTTATTATTATTTGTAATTTCCGTCAAATCCCGAATAATTGATTCTAAAATATCGCTAGCTTTTATAGTATCTAATGAAGGATATTCTATCAATTTTATTTGAATTTCATTTAAAATATCATCTGGCTGATACAAAGAATTGATTTTAATAGCTTTTTCAGCAATTTCCTTATTCAAAGGAGTTCTTAAATAATATGATTGACCGTTTAGCCATTGATTAACTTGCCACCGCTTAAAAAACAAAACTAATAGAAAAAAAAGTCCAAAACTTAGAGAATAAATGAACAGAATTCTGAATATAAGCCAAGTATCTATTTTCTCACATGAATCTGTTGTTTTTTGTGAATCTTGTGGTTCTTTTTTGCTGGTCATATTGATATACTTCTACAGTTCAATATTTAGTAATAAATAGGTAGATGCACTAAAATTTTCAAGAGTTGAGATTTTGTTAGATGAAGTAGTATTTTAATCGATAAGCGCCTACATAAATCGATATTTACATATTCATGATTTTAGAATCTCAAATATGTAATTTATTTTGTTGACCTGTTGAACACAATTTTAACAAAAAATTCTGGTTTATATAGGGGTTTTCATATTAATGAACTAGGGTATTTTTTTCTATTATTTGTATTTGTTCCCAATTTCCTAACAAATGCTGAATTTTTCAGCTAAGTAGGTGAGCATAAATAAGCACCATTTCTGTTATAGGATAGGTTTTTAGGGAGAAATTGCTAATTTCTCAAAGCTTTCTGCCAAACCCACCCCTACAATTTTTTTAACGTTTCATTAGACCTACCTACTTAGTCGCTAAAATTAAACTAAGCCAACTAATTAAAAAAAGAGAACATGAAAGGAATCTGGCTAGAAAACCAACAACTACAACTCCGCACTGACCTTCCCACACCGGAACCTCCAGAAGGAGAAGCACTTGTTCGAGTCTTGCGTGCTGGTATCTGCAATACAGACTTAGAACTTCTTAGAGGTTACTACCCATACAAAGGTATTCTCGGCCATGAATTTGTTGGTGTGGTGGAACAAGGACCAGAAAATTTACTCAATCAAAGAGTGGTGGGAGAAATTAATGCCGCTTGTGGTAAATGTCGCTTTTGCTTGAGCGACCAACCCACCCATTGTGAAAATCGGACAGTCTTAGGAATAGTTAACCGCAACGGAGCTTTTGCCGAATATCTCACCTTGCCAGTCAAAAATCTCCATCCAGTACCTGAAAATGTCTCAACAGATGAAGCTACATTTACCGAACCAGTCGCAGCAGCATTAGAAATTCAACAACAAATACAAATTTGCCCAGTAGATAAAGTCTTAGTAGTGGGGGATGGTAAACTCGGACAGTTAGTCGCGCAAACTTTAGCTTTAACCGACTGTCAGTTATTGGTTATTGGTCGTCATCAGGAAAAACTGGCAAATTTAGAAGAGAGGGGAATTAAAACTGGGTTTGTTGATGCAGTTACTACAGGAGCTTTTGACATTGCAGTGGAATGTACAGGCAACCCAGAAGGATTTGCTATTGCTCGTCGCGCTCTACGTGCCCGTGGTATTTTAGTTCTCAAAAGCACTTATGCAGGGAATCTGAGTTTGGATATTTCCTCATTGGTGGTGGATGAAATTACTTTAATTGGTTCTCGTTGCGGACCTTTTGAACCAGCATTAGAACTTCTATCAGAACATAAGCTTAATGTCAAGCCATTAATTCAAGCTCATTATCCCCTAGAAGCTGGAATGGATGCTTTTACTCATGCTCAGAAAAAGGGTGTTTTAAAAGTATTAGTAGATATTGGGAGAGGATAGGGTATTTATTGATAGACAAAAATATCTGTGTACTTATGCTCAGGTATATTTTACCCTACCAGTTCCTTGTTCCCTACCTCTAAAAATTTATTTGTCAAAGAATTTTTTTTAGGTGAAACAGTCATGGAGAAAAAACTCTTATTTTTACTCCAATATTGATTTGGAATAATATCAGGTTTAAATAATTACTGATAAATAAAATATTCAAGTCTTTCCCACAGAGGATAAATAAACCAGATAAATCAATTTCTCCCCTACTTCCTATTAGTATCTCAGGATTGATGGGAGGGATAAGCCATTAAATTTTCCCCCTGGTCTACTTTCCTTGCTTGTATTGTCAAAACTATAGTCATTTCAAAATTGACAAACAAGTAATCCTTCTCTATTAGGAATTAACCTTATCGTACCAACTCACAAATTTAGGTCTGTAGTCAATACAATTAATTGCTTTTTCCGAAAGAGCAACTTTAGGTTGTACAGGACATTTTAGATGATAATCTCCGGTAAAAAATAGACAATTAGCACAGGGAATATTGTGCATCTTTTTAGCCCTAGTGACCGAATCATAAATAGCGCTTATTATACTCCAAACTGTTAAAATTATCAATCCCCAAGCAAATAAAAAACACAGAGGAACTAGAAATGGCTGTATGGCATGAATTACAAAGTAAAGAATTTGAAACATAGCTAGTCATTCATAACACAAATTGCATAAATTTTAACTTAACCTAATTTAATCCATTTTTAACGTAATTTTTAAGAATATCTAAAGTTAAAAGCTTGAGTTCCTATAAAATGAAAATATGGTAATTGTTCACTATAAACAATATAGGAAATTAGACTATGACTTTAAGACTAGGTGACAAAGTACCTGACTTTACTCAAGCTTCCTCCGAAGGGGACATCAACTTTTATGAGTGGGTAGGTGATAGTTGGGTAGTATTATTTTCTCACCCTGCCGACTATACACCTGTTTGCACAACAGAATTAGGTATGGTTGCCAAACTCAAACCAGAATTTGATAAGCGTGGAGTTAAAGTTATTGCCCTCAGTGTAGATGACGCAGAATCTCACAAAGGTTGGATTGGAGATATCAATCAAACCCAAACCACAACTGTTAATTATCCCATCTTAGCAGATGTAGATAAAAAGGTTTCTGACCTATATGATATGATTCATCCAAACTCCTTAAATAATCTAACAGTTCGTAGTGTTTTTATCATTGACTCAGAAAAGAAACTGCGCCTTACTTTAACTTATCCAGCTAGTACAGGTCGTAACTTTGATGAAATTATCAGAGTAATTGACTCTTTACAACTAACAGATAACTATCAAGTTGCTACTCCTGTAAATTGGAAAGATGGAGATGATTGTGTAATTGTTCCTTCTCTAAAAGACCCCGAAGTATTGAAAGAAAAATTCCCCAAAGGTTACACAGAAGTTAAGCCATATTTACGGATGACTCCTCAACCTAATAAGTAAATTTATAATGTAGTTAAGGATTAAGAGTGATAAGTTTGCTTCTTAATCCTTAATTATTTTTAGGAGGGAGAAAGATGCTTGAAGAACAGATTATTTTCCAAATGCTTCCAGATTAAAAAATGACAGAGGAACAACTTTTTTAATTCTGTCAAATTAATCCAGATTTACGCATAGAAACTAATAAGTTTGGAGACTGATTAATCATGCTTCCTACTGTTTCAGAAACAGGAAATAGAGAAGGTAATACCTTTGGGCAGTTATGGGTATCGTCATAACAAGATGGTACAGGTATAGTTTTCAGTTCAAGCACTGGATTTACTCTTTCTACAGGAGCAAAAAAATCCCCGGATGTTTCCTGGATAAAATTAGAAAGATGGAATAGTTTATCTCAAGAACCAAAAGAAAAGCTTGCTCCTATTTGCACGGATTTTGTATTGGAATTAATGTCACCTTCAGATAATCTGAAAACTCTGCAAGCAAAAATGACAGAATATATGGAAGAGCCTGGAGTAAAATTAGGTTGATTAATTGATAGAAAAGAGAGAAAAGTTTATATTTATCGCCCAGGAATAGCTACCGAATCTTTAGAAAATCCTGAGAGTATAAGTGTAGAAACAGTCTTACCAGGATTTGTTTTAAATATGAATAAAATTTGGTAAAAAGGAGGGAAAATTATGGTTGACGATTTGATGATTTTACAAATGCCTCCAAGTTTAAAAATGACAGAGGAACAATTTTTTGAATTCTGTCAAATTAATCGAGATTTACGCATAGAAACTAATAAATTTGGAGAGCTATTAATTATGTCTCCTGCAGGTTCAGAAACAGGAAATCGAGAATTCAATATATGTCTGCAACTAGGGTTATGGTCAGAACAAGATAGTACGGGTTTAGCTTTTAGTTCTAGTACAGGATTTACTCTTTCCACAGGAGCGAAACAATCCCCGAATGTTTCTTGGATAAAATTAGAAAGATGGAATAGTTTATCTCAAGAACAAAAAGAAAAATTTGCTCCGATTTGCCCGGACTTTGTAGTGGAATTAATGTCACCTTTCGATAATCTGAAAACTCTGCAAGAAAAAATGACAGAATATATGAAAGAACCTGGAGTAAAATTAGGTTAGTTAATTGATAGAAAAGAGAGAAAAGTTGATATTTATCGCCCAGGAATGGCTACCGAATGTTTAGAAAATCCTGAGAGTGTAAGTGGAGACCCAATATTGCCAGGATTTGTTTTAAATATGAGTAAGGTCTGGTGAATACCGAGAATTAATCTCACTTTCAGATAATCTGAAAAACCCCTAAACAAAAATGACAAAATATATTTAATAAGTGGGAATAAAATGAGGTCAGTTAATCGAGAGAAAACAGATAAAAATTTATATTGATTATTCAAAGTTACTAACAGAATGTTAACAAAATTATAACAGTTTGAATAGAGAACCAATATTGTCAGGGTTTGCATTAAATATGCAGAAAGTTTGGTAAAATTTTATTTTGTAAATACTAAATAGTAGATTGGTAAAAACATGGATATTAAACAAGGCTTTGTCGGTGCCGTTGGTAACACACCATTAATTAGATTAAATAGTTTCAGCGAAGAAACTGGATGTGAAATTTTAGGCAAAGCAGAATTTCTTAATCCAGGAGGTTCAGTTAAAGACCGAGCAGCACTTTATATTATTAAAGATGCAGAAGAAAAAGGTTTACTCAAACCTGGTGGAACAGTTGTGGAAGGAACTGCTGGTAATACAGGAATAGGTTTAGCACATATTTGTAATGCTAAAGGTTATAAGTGTTTAATTATTATTCCCGAAACTCAATCTATTGAAAAAATGGATGCTTTGAGAACTTTAGGTGCAGAAGTTAGAGCTGTTCCAGCAGTTCCTTATAAAGACCCAAATAACTATGTGAAAATGTCAGGTAGATTAGCATCGG
The DNA here is from genome assembly GCF_050015975.1 of Dapis purpurea BLCC-M126. Classification (NCBI taxonomy): domain Bacteria; kingdom Bacillati; phylum Cyanobacteriota; class Cyanophyceae; order Oscillatoriales; family Microcoleaceae; genus Dapis; species Dapis purpurea. Next base: position 163,145 of record NZ_JBNHER010000260.1, read on the forward strand.
AAATGGAAAATGCTGTCTGGGCAAATCAGTTTGATAATTTGGCAAATAGAATCGCTCATTATGAAACAACTGGACCAGAAATTTGGGAACAAACTGATGGAAAAGTAGATGCTTGGGTAGCTGCTACTGGTACAGGTGGAACTTTTGCAGGTGTTTCATTATTTTTAAAAGAAAAAAATCCGCAAATTCAAACTGTTTTAGCTGACCCGATGGGAAGTGGTCTTTATAGTTATGTAAAAACTGGGGAAATTTCTACTGAGGGTAATTCTATTACTGAGGGTATTGGTAATGGTCGGGTAACGAAAAATATGGAAAATGTGCCTATTGATGATGCGATTAGAGTTGATGATAAAGAGGCAGTCAGAGTCGTTTATCAGCTATTAAGAAAAGACGGTTTATTTATGGGTGGTTCTGTAGGAATTAATGTTGGTGCAGCAGTAGCTTTAGCAAAACAAATGGGTCCTGGTCATACTATTGTGACTGTATTATGTGATAGTGGTTCTCGTTATCAATCTAAATTATTTAATCGTGAGTGGTTAGCTGCTAAAAATTTATTGCCAGATGAAGCATAACTTTGATAATTTATGATGGAAAATAGTCAAGTTAAAAGAGTTTTATTAGTCTGTCAAAATCGCACTTGTCGGAAACAAGGTTCGGAAAAAGTATTAACTGCTTTTCAGGCATTTGATACTCCTAATATTACTGTTGAAAAAAGTGGATGTTTGGGTAAATGTGGCAGCGGACCAATGGTTTTAGTTTTGCCAGAGGAAGTTTGGTATAATCATGTACAACCTACAAATATTTCAGTAATTCTGGAAAAACATTTGCTGATTAGACTACCTGTTAAAGAAATGGTTGATTCTAATTTTCATTTGGTTAAGTAATAATTAAATATAGCACTACAAGTTAAGATTAGACAAATACTGTAAATTCTGCATTAAAACTCCGATCAAACTCTGTTCTATAATTTCCTGATTTTAGGTCTTAACTTATATTTGTAGTGCTATACCTGAGAAATATTACCCCTACTAATAATGTCAAAAAAGGTTCTTAAGTTTTGAAAATCTTAGTTTGAGAATGGCGATCGCTTCCCCGAAAAAAAATTATGGTTAAAGAAATTAAGGCAATGAATCAAAAATCTCAAGAATTTAATGAACAACGTACCCTCTCTCATGGAAATAAGAATGAAACCATTGAAGAAACCATAGAAAGGATTAAACAAAGAATCATTCAGAGTGGAGATAAACCCCATGTTACTGTTGCCAGACAATTAGAACTTCTTAATGAGTTAGCAAGTTTTCCTTTAGGACAATTTTTATTACAAAATAGAGGAGTAAATGGCTATTGGACAGATTATGTAATGGAACACCAGTATAGAGGAAGAATTACTGGTATTGATGCAGAAGGTCGTATTTTAACAGAATTGGAAAAATTTTTGCTGGATAAAAAATTCTTGCCTACACAACAAAGATATGTCATTTTTAGTGAATTTATTCAGAATTATGTGAGAGATGGTATAGTTTTTGCTTCCTTACCTTGTGGGGTAATGAAAGATTTGTTGAAATTAGATTTTACAGGTATAGAAAATTTTCGCTTAGTGGGGATTGATATTGACTATGAAAGTTTAGAATTGGCAAAAAAATTAGCTGAAGAATATGGATTATCTGAAAAAGTAGAATTTCATCAGGAAGATGCTTGGAAGTTGCCTTTTGAAGATGAATTTACACTATTGACCAGCAATGGATTAAATGTTTATGAAGCTGATGACAATAAAGTAACAGAGTTATATCGACAGTTTTTCCAAGCATTAATGCCAGGAGGTATATTGGTAACTAGCTTTTTAACCCCATCCCCAAATATTAACCCCAATTCAGAATGGGATATGAGTCAGATTAATTCAGAAGATTTATTACTTTCAAAAATTATATTTTTTGATATATTAGATGTTAAATTTACAGCCTTTAGGAGTTCATCAACAACAAAATTACAACTACAAAGTGTTGGTTTTGATGAAATAGAATTTATTTGGGATAATGCGAGAAGATATCCCACAGTAACAGCGCGTAAACCTAAATAGGGCCTGGATAAATTTCTTATTTAATAACAAAGATTTAGCAAATATTTAAACTCCCTTTCTTGACCGTGTGAAAGAAAACCTCCTACCTAAGAAATTTAGGCCAACTAAAACTTAAATAGTTTAGTTGGTTGATATAGCAATCAGGAATGAGATGTGAGAATTTTTATGATAGTTGCTTTGAGGTGAAAACCTTAAAAATTCTGACTCCTGACTCCTGACTCCTGACTCCTAACTACCATCAAAATCTTACAACTGAAATAGGATTGCTATAGTTTGTTATAATTTCTTTAACAAAATAGTTATAGGAATCCCAGGATATCAATTATGGCATACGATTACGATTTATTTGTAATAGGTGCAGGTTCAGGAGGGTTAGCATCTTCAAAAAGAGCAGCATCTTATGGAGCCAAAGTAGCGATCGCTGAAAATGATTTAGTTGGAGGTACTTGTGTTATTAGGGGATGTGTACCGAAAAAACTAATGGTTTACGGTTCGAGATTTTCTCACTTATATAAAGATGCCGTAGGTTATGGTTGGAGTGAAGTAGAACCTAGTTTTGATTGGCATAAATTAAGAGATTCCGTAAATACAGAAGTTCTACGTCTGAATAAATTACATATCAGTTTCCTGGAAAAAGCAGGGGTAGAGTTAATAGAGGGATATGCTAAATTTATTGACCCCCATACTGTAGAAGTAGGCGATAAGAAATTTACAGCAGATAAAATTTTAATCGCTGTTGGTGGTAGACCAGAAAAAATAAATATTCCCGGAATTGAACATAGTGTTACCTCCCGTGAAATGTTCCACCTTACAGAAAAACCAAAAAGAATGGCAGTTTGGGGAGGTGGTTATATCGGTGTCGAATTTGCTGGAATTTTAAATGGGTTAGGCACTGAAGTTACTCAAATTATTCGTCGAGACCTAATCTTACGAGGATTTGATGACGATATCCGCAGCAATATTCAAGAAGGAATGACAAAACATGGTATTAACTTCCGTACTAATACCAATGTAGAAAAAATTGAGAAAGTACCAGAAGGGTTAAAAGTTCACTTGAGTGGAGAAAACGCTGAACCCTTAATAGTCGATACATTCCTCTGTGCAACTGGTCGTAAACCAAACTTAACAGGTTTGAATCTAGAAAATGCTGGAGTAGAAACTCTCAGAGGTGCAGTTGCTGTCAGTAACAACTGTCGCACAACTCAACCAAATGTTTATGCTGTGGGAGACTGTATAGATAAAGCAAACTTGACCCCAGTTGCTATTGCACAAGGTCGCGCTTTTGCCGATACCGAATTCGGTAATATTCCTAGAGCAATTTCTCTCGATAATATCCCGACTGCTATTTTCTCAGAACCAGAAGGAGGAACAGTAGGTCTGACAGAAGCAGAAGCACGAGATAAATTTGGTGAGTCTATCAAATGCTACCGCGCTAAATTCCGCCCAATGTTCCACAGTTTCACAGGTGCAGAGGATAAAGTAATGGTGAAATTGGTAGTCGAAGGTAATACTGAGCGCGTTTTAGGAGTACACATGGTCGGTAAAGATGCTGGTGAGATTATTCAGGGTATGGCGATCGCTGTAAATATGGGCGCAACCAAGGCTGACTTTGACCGCACTATTGGTATTCACCCTTCTACTTCAGAAGAGTTTGTGACTTTACGTTAAAGAATTTAGAATTCATAAGTTAGTATCAGTATTGGTGAAATAAGGTATGTTATTTGTATCAGAGTCAAATTAATAGTAAGAAAAAAAACTGTTTTAACTACTGACTACTGACTACTAAAAACCATACAATCATTCACCAATACCAAAAAAAGATTTAACTGATAACTGATAGATATGCCTAAGAAAGAATTGGTTAGGACAGAGACTGATGAATCTTAGACTATGAAATGTTTTTTCAACTGTTCCCTGCTATAATTGATAACTCAAAAGAGGCACTTTAGCGTTTTTGATCAATTCTTAGTCCATACTACAGGCAAATTATTAAGAGGAAAAATTTTATGTCTCCGGTTTTGATTTCTGCTGTATTAGGATTATTGGTTATGCCTTTAACTATTAGTTCTGTATTAGCAAATCCTAGTTATAATAATGTCTCTGAAAAAAACAACCCAATTATCAAAGTACAACGTCCAGGACGAAATCAAAACAGGATATTTGAACAACTAAATCTTACCGAGGCGCAAACTGAGAAAATTATTACAATTCGTAATCAAAATCAACAAGAAATCAGACAAAGTTTACAAGACTTGCGTAATGCTCAAGCAGAATTAAATACAATGATTACTGGTAGGGAGACTGATAATCAATTACGGAAAAAACATGGTGAAGTTTTACAGCTGAGACAAGAACTAGCACAATTACAATTTAATACTCTGCTCAAAATCAGAGAAGTTTTAACTCCTGAACAATTACAAGAGTGGTCTAAATTAATGCAGCAACGTCGGGAATCTCGTAATACTCCCTAGGTAGGGGAGTGTGGGAGTGTGGGAAAAAAATGTATATTCTTACTATTACTATGTAGGAGAACTGAAAAATCAATTAGGATTTATGAAAAGACACTACATATAGTAGATATAATCGAGAAAAACCATAACATTTTAGTATATGTAGTGTTGAGAACTAATTTATTCCCTAAGTTCTGAGTTAGATAGGAGCGATCGCTATTTTCTCTGGTTTAATGGAGGTAAGTTGTTAAGTATTTTGACTGTTTCTAAACTAACTCTAACTATCCTTTTTACTAAGTTTACTATATAACGGGAATCTTCTGACCAGTTGTTGGGGTCGTTGACTATTCCACTGTTTTTATCTTTGGTAATTTTATATCTTTCTATTATCCATTCTAATGCTGATTTTCCATTAACTATATATTGGTAAGTTTCTAGAGAAATTTGTGATCAGGTCAGTTTACTGTTATAGATGATTGTGGTTTTATCTATGCCGTTTTTGTTTCTGCCAAATGTCATTTTTTCTACTCGATAATCTTCATCATTATTCACCATAGAATTACGAGGAGTAAGAAATATCACCGCATCCAACGCCGAAACATCTACCCCTTCCGATAAACACCGAGCATTAGACAAAATTTGACAGATATTTTATAGAGTATTAGTCTCAGCTTTTAACCACTCTAACTTTCCATTTCTTTCCAAATAATTTTGTTTACCATCAACAGGATCTAATTCACATTGTCAAAATTCCTTATCATCAGGATTTAACTGTTGATATTTATGAATAATATCAGCAAATAATTTGACAATTTTTTGTGAATCTTCAATACTACGAGAAAAAGCAACCGCTTAACTTAAAAAAATGCTGAATAATTACACTTTTATTTATTTACATGGATTTGCCTCTAGTCCGAGGTCTAATAAAGCAATATATTTGCGCGATCGCTTCGCTGAAATTAACGTTAAGCTCAATGTTGTTGACTTAAATCAAGATGATTTTTTTAACCTAACTCTTAGTAGACAAATACATCAAATTGAGTCAGAAATTCAAAATAAATCTACACCAATAATATTAATTGGTTCTAGCTTTGGTGGTTTAACATCTACCTTTTTAGCAGAAAGAAACCGAAATATTAAAGCAATAGTTTTACTAGCACCAGCCTTTAATTTTTTATCTCATTTGCGCAAAAGTTTGGGAGAAGAAAAATTACAAAAATGGAGGGAAAGAGGCAATTACTGGATCTACCATTATGGAGAAAAAGGTTATTCTCTTTTGAGTTATAATTTTATAATAGATTTGATGAAATATCAGGATGAAAAATTACGGCGTCCTTTACCAACTTTAATTTTTCATGGTTTAAATGATGGTACAATTCCCATTCAAGCTAGCCGAGAATTTGCCGTTAAACGGTCCTGGGTAGAGTTAATAGAACTTGATAGTGACCATACTTTAGGAAATGTTATGCCAACAATTTGGGAAGAAATTAATCAATTTTTTCAGTAATACCATGTCTTAAAAAAAATCCTATAGTTACTGAATACTTCAGTTATTAAGTAATAAATAAGTAAGAACAATCTTGTTAAGGATTCCTTTGCAAAAAGCAAATAATTTTATGCCTAATAACCCTACTCCCTACTCCCTACTCCCTACTCCCTACTCCCTAATAATAAATAATTAAGATAAGCTTATAAATGCTCTCAGAATCAAAAAATAGTCACTATTATAATATAAGAATATATCAGTAATAAACTAAGAAATAACTATGCAAACTTTAGCTGTTGATATTGGTGGCAGTGGCATTAAAGTAATAGCCTTAAATGAATTAGGAGAAGCTACCACAGAACGTAGTCGCGTAGAAACACCAAACCCAGCAAAACCAGCACCAATATTAACAGAGATTGTATCTTTAGCAGCAAAACAAGGAGAATTTGACAGAGTATCGGTAGGTTTTCCTGGTGTAGTCATGGGTGGCATTGTTACAACAGCAGTCAATTTAGATCCTGACTGGGTAGGACTAGATTTGGCGGCAGTGCTATCAGAAAGGTTAGGAAAACCTGTGCGAGTTGCTAATGATGCTGATATTCAAGGATTAGGAACAATTGAAGGTAAAGGAGTAGAATTGGTAATAACCTTGGGTACTGGTTTTGGTTCAGCATTGTTTGTAGACGGGAAATTAGTGCCAAATTTGGAAATGGGTCATCATCCATTTCGCAAAGGTGAAACTTATGAGGAACAATTAGGAAGAGCTGCATTAGATGACGCTGGTAAAAAAAAGTGGAATGAACGTTTAGAAAAAGCCATAGCTACTCTAGAACATCTATTTAATTGTGATTATATTTATCTAGGTGGAGGGAATACAAAAAAAATTACATTTGATTTACCACAAAATGTAAAAATAGTGCCAAATGTGAATGGTTTATTAGGTGGTATTGCTTTGTGGCGAGATTAATTATAGTAGGGAACAGGCAAGAGTAGGAAAAACATTTATTAGTCTAAGATTGATCGTTAGTTTATGGCTAACCGTTTTGATTGTTGGTATAGTAAGTGATAAAAATTTTGTGGAGTAGGTAATGGATAAATAGCAACCTTTCTCTTGATAATTCAACCTACCCCTACTCTATACATTCATATTATTGTTATTACTCAACTAGCAAAAAACAAAGCTTTGAATCTAGACTGACTAATTACCTTTTTATACCAAAATATTACAACATCAAATTGGGATAATTATCATCCCAAGTTAAATATTTATTTATCTTTATGATTCATGCAAGGAATGGAGAGATTTATCAAGTTCCATTCTCTGTTTAGCTTGATTTAAAAAGTAACCGCTCATCATTGCAGAAGCAAGAAGTTGACCAAGGTTTTCTTTGCTAGTAGTTATTGCCATAGAAAAATGTTCGGATGGTAAATGTCCCAACATTCCTCTTAAATTTTGTTCCATAATTTGAGCTACTTCTGGATCTGGTTTAGAAAGTTGAGCAACTATTTCTGGATTCATAGATTGAACATATTGCCATAGTAAATTACTGCTATTCGATTGGTCGCCAAAATTTTCGGAAGGATTACCAGAAAGATTATTCATAATATTTACCTCGGACAAGTAGAGTTATTTAAGATTAGTTACATATTAACAAGATATTTTCCAGCTACTCTAGTCAGTGCAACCGAACTTTCAGAGACGGACTTTTCGACAAACTGTTATAAGGAAATTTCTAATTTTACTTTGTACTCAAGACATAAACAAAGTTGGTAGTCCTTTGATCATTCTGACTTGTTGTAGAAGTAGGGAATAGTTAAATAATTAATAATTACCTTTCCTTAAAACGGATAGGATTGACCAAAATGATTTTTGTTCTTCTCTTGGTCGATTGGATATGGCGCACTTCGGAGCGGCTCTGTAAGAGCGACAAATCCTTCCTTCCGGGACGCTGCCTCTTGCCTCCTCCGGAGGAGCTGCGCTTTTTCGTATAGGGAATGCTCCGCAAACATGTCGCGTAGCGAAACAGAGGATCTAACGCTAACGCGCACTTCGGAGCTTTGCCTTACCAAGCGCCATCCCATCCTACGGACAGCTCCGCTGACCACTTTTTCTACTTAAAAGCTTAATACCCTAATTATCCGGTAATAGGAAAAAACCCAAATTTGCTGCTTTTAAAGGAAGAGTATTTTCTGATCTAATTGATTTTTTTCATAAGCTTATACCAATTTAATAAATGTTTGTTACAAATAGACAGGGTATTTTTTAGGAGTCAGGAGTCAGGAGTCAAGAGTCGCATGGGAATAGCTTCGATGCTTTTTTTTAGTTCATAAATCATCTTTTTAGTCAAAGGGACATCTCCTGTAAAATCTTTTTATCGTCCTTATTATTCGTAACATTCTTTTTTCAAAATGGTATTACTACTTGTACACTACTACCAAAAAGTCCAAAAAGTAAGGTTGAATCTACTCTGCATAATGAAACTCATTCAGAGGTTATTTTTGACTTTTGACTTGCCCGTAGGGCTGTAGACTGGGTATGTAGAGATGGAAAAAATCCCATGAAAAAATCATCTAAAGCTAAAGGTCGCCTAGTTTGGAATCATTCAACCCATATCGAAGGGTTAATCCCAATTTTAGAGAAATTAACCCAACATCAAGGTATTGAAACTGTTACTCCCGGAGTTATCAGTAGGTCTAGAAGCCACATTCCCCAGATGAAGCTCAAAGTATCAGTACCTATTCGGGGTGGTTTTAAACTTATTGCTAGACAAGGAAAAACAGTACAAGAAGTATTTATGTTGACCAGTTTAGCTCAAGAAGATTTAGAAGAGGCGATCGCTAAAATCTTAGCTAAATAAATATACTTCCTGTCCGATTTTTGGTAGATGTATTTGGATAAGCTATTTGATTAAAGCCTACACTTTCCCACTGTAAGTGTAGGCTCTTATATTTTTTCTGACAATTACTACACCTTAGAGGATTAAATTTTGACCTGTATTTTATTCAACTTCGATAATTTAACTTTTAAACCATCACGGGGATGAGGCGTACGTACTGCAACTAAACTTAAGTCTTGTTCTGGTCAAAGTTACAATTCATAACTCCGCAACAACATTACTGCAAAAATTTTCATCTCCAAGCGAGCAAACTCTTTACCCAAACATTCCCGCATTCCACCACCAAAGGGAATATAACCAAATACTTTTTGTTTATCTACAGCATTTTCTGGAGCAAAACGTTCGGGGTCAAAATTTTCATGGTCTGGGTAAATAGTCTCATCTTGATGAGTCTTACTAAATCGACGAATGTTTTTAAATCGCGGTTTGCAGTAGATAGGTTTTTAAACTCCCGTTGCCATGCCTGCTTTTGCAATTCAGGCAAATACTCAACCTCAGTTAAAAATCTAATATTATCCAGCAAATATTCAATTAAGTTAGTAGTAGAATGGCTGAGTATTTTCAGAAATAATCCACCTAAAAAAGCACCAACTAAGGTGGTGATAAATGCACTCGACATCCCAGACAATGCCTTGCCAAGTCCAGATAAAGAAGCTGCCATGTTGGAAGGATCAGCAATATCCGTAGACTGCATATTAACTCTAATTCCATCAATTGCTTCCAAAAGACCACCCATCGATAAAGTCAAGCCAAGCACAGTACCTATCATTCCTAGAGTAATCAATAAACCGGCAAAAAGCTGTACCCAATTTTCCCTTCGGCTCAACTTATTTTCCATTATTTGTAACAAAAACTCTTGGTCAACTTGCAAACTATTTTTAGCTGCCTGTTCTAGATTTTTAATATGCTGCTTGAACAAACTAAAGTTAGACCCACTGTGTTTTACATTTGCAAATTCCCACTTAATTTTAATTGTATTGGTAATATTTATTAGCAATGCAACTAAAAATAGAGCGATAATTACAAATGTAATTCCGGTCTGGTCTGTGTAATTTTTGGTGTTGTTTGAGTAATATCCAATCACTGTAATTGAGATGATTGAAAAAATTGCTAACTAGAACAGCCATAATAAAAAATCTTTACCAGAAGAACGCATATTTAATAGCAAATAGTTATCAAAAAAAAGCTAGTTTATCAAAAAATATCGTACTCCCCTGTTATAGCCATCCTATTTAGCTATTATTATCACCCACATTCTGTGCTTAAAATACAGCACAAAAGTAAGATAAGATTGAGAATCCCTCCGAATATTCACGGTAGGGAGTATGTCAATCTTTTATTAACAACTCCTCCAGGGAATAGTAGTTTACAAAGCCCAATTATCTTGCCACTTGACATTTCCCTCTTCAGCTAACAACCATTGTCGAGAAACCAAATTTTCTCGCTTCGGTATTTGGGTTTCATTTCCGTGTTCATCTCGATAAACAATTGCATACTTATAAGAAATAACTTTTCCTGCACTTTCATCAAAGGGAATTTCATTAAACCAAGTATTAGAATTGATATACTCTAACTGGTAAGATTTACTAAGATCCCAATTTCCCAACTCTGGGCAATCTCCCGTTACTACTATTACCTCACCATGATTAGTTGAAATTCCATTTAACTGCGCCCGCACAACAACTTTTCCTTTGACACGATCGCCTAAATAATTAATCACAATCATGTCTTGTACACCGAGTTCTAAATTATGTAGAGCACCATCTTTTACTTCAAAAAAGCGCTTAGTTAAACTACAAATATATTCCCCATCTTCCAAATCAGTTTCTACCCGATCAATTGTTATTGGATTACCGCGATTAATTGCTACAAAACAACGATAATCTCGGTAACGTCGCACATAACAATAAACATCCTCATTCACATATTTTGCCCACTGACTTCCCAGAGAAATAGCAGGATTAATTCGACGTACTTTTGATAATAATTGAATATCTCTATAAATAGGTGTATCTGTATCCCATTTTTCCATCATCGGGCGATTATAAGGTTCTTCTCCACCATCTGTATCATTATAAAGATATTGCTCACTACCATAATAAATGCAGGGAATACCACGGGAAGTCATAATTAAATTAATAGCTAATCTCAAAATTCCTGGGTCGGGATTCAAATTTTGAAATCTCGGCATATCGTGGTTATCAACAAAAGTTACCAGTTCACTAGGAGTGTTATAAACATTATCTTGGTCGAGTAATTCTTGAATAAGATGAAATCCTCCCGGTTCACATTTTCCGAGAGCGCGTCTAATAGCAATACAAAAACCAAAGTCTAGCATTGACATTCCAGACTTATTGGCAAATTCCACTGATGGAGAATCATAAGGTCCGCTAAAAATCCATTCCCCAAAAATAAATACTGATGGTTTGTGACTTTTAATATCAGCATAAAATTCTTGCCAAAACCATAATGGCATATGTTTAATTGTATCTATTCGTAGGGCATCAACTCCTCTATCTAACCATAATTTTATTGCTGATTTTATATATTCTCTATAATCATGATTATTTTCATTAAAATCTGCCAATCCTCCCAATTCTTGGTTTTCAACTTGCCATTTATTATCCCAATCTTCTACTTCACCATAGTGATGATACCAGTCATTAACATCATTATGAAAATCAGCAATTAAAACTCCATCATCAAACAGTTGACCTTTCTTTCCTCCTGCATCTGGGCTACTGTGATTACAGACAATATCTAAGATTATTTTTATCCCTAAATTATGAGCTGCTGCTACTAATTTATCAAAAACAGTCTCCTGATTTTTTACTAAGGAAATCTCATCATCTTTATCTACTAAACGAGGATTGAGGCGCTTAAAATCCTTAGCCCAGTAGCCATGAATTGGAGCCATTTCAAATAACTCTTCTTCTATTTGTTCAAATAAAGGAGTCATCCAAATAGCAGTAACTCCCATTTTTTTGAGATAGTCAAGTTTATCAATTATTCCCTGTAAATCTCCACCCCAATATAAACCCCATTTTTCTTTATTGGGGTCATATAATTTAGGGTTAGGACCTTCATTATTACTAGGGTCACCATCAAAAAAACGGTCTACTATGATAAAGTAAATTGTTTCTTGGCGAAACTCAATCGAGCGAGTAAATAAAAATTCAAAATCACTATTAATATTAGATTCACCACTAGATGTTTGACTTGTAGAATTTGTTGGCATTCTTGAGTTTTCTCCGGTTAAAATAGTCTATGCTTCATTTGTTTTATACCAATTTTAAGTAGCCATGTAAAATTAATTGGAGATAAAATTTAGCTCAAAAGCTTGTTTAACAAGGATAAATGTACAAATAATTTTGCTTAGTGCCGCTACGCAGAAGTTAAAAGCGAGTGCGTAATTCTGAGGTTTCCTCAGAATGCAAGACGCACTAAAGACAGTCAAAAGTATTGATTAGTAAGGCTTTTAGGATTTTGTAACTGGTCAGTTATTTCCGCCATTCTGCACTAGGTACTTATAGCAATCATAAATTGGTTGTGATAATTTTTATAACAGTTAATTTTAATTGAAAACTTCTGAAATTCTGACTCCTGACTCCTAACTGCAACCAAAATATAACAACTTCAATAGGACTGCTCATAGCACTACGTATTGAGGTTAGGACATTGGTAAACCCTGTTTACGGAGCATTGACCTAGGAAAAACTCAGTCAGATATTATTTTTGACTTTTGACTTTTGACTTTCGCTATATTACTTCATCTGCAAAGCTAGCCCAACGAACAAACTCAAAAGGTCCAGCGATCGCTCCCCAGACTTGTTGATCAGTTTCCGGGTCACATCCTGTGTCATGGCTCATAAATTTATGTTCATTTATCTCAAAATGACTTTTTAGATAGGTAGTTTTTCCTTTACGAACTACAGTACAAGCTTTCCCTGGCTCTACCTCGCCTCTAAAACTCTTACCTGTCCATTTGGTAATAAAGGTGCAACCAGGAAGTTTTTTAATGTGTTCAGTTTTGAGATTTTCTAGACGTTGGGGGTCACGGGAACCTCCATAAAATTCTTCTTCTTCGTCAATGGCGTAGTTTTCAATATCTATATGGTCTTCTGAAGGGACTAATTTAAGAATTCTAACTCGGTAGGGTTGATTAAGGGTAATGTCATAAGCTTGCTCTAGATAAAGGCTAAGTCCATCGAGTAGTTGATATGGAAGTGGACGCATACAGACGCGAATGTGGGCAAAGAGGGGTGGGTTGTCAAAAGCTTGTTGTTGGTTACTGAAGTCAGCAGCTAACCAACGCGCCAAGGTAGTAATATCTGTTGAGTGGGTCATTTCAGTTATCAGTTATCAGTTATCAGTCAGTGCTTACGCAGAGACACTATATACAGAGTTTAAGAGCTATAAAGTTATATATATGTGCTGTTTAGAACTCATGCATTGCATAAGTACTATTAATTTTATACACATAACGATCCTTACTCCTAAATAATCGACAAAAACACCCATTGGGGATGTCCACACTAACCATTTCCTATATTCATAGCGTCTTTTTCTGATATCTTGTCTCTCTTCTTATGATAGAAATCTTCAACAGCAACTTGAGCCCTAGCTATAACTGCTAAAGTTGTATCTGTATCACTAATTTGATGAATTCGAGTCACAATATCTTTAAACCAATCTTTACCACTAACTTTGACTACTTTTGCTAAACCTTCCAAACCTACCACAGCTGCATAACGCACTACCCATTCGGGGTCTTGAGATACTTGCAGCAGGGTTTGAAAAGCACGTTTTTGCGCATCAGAAACTTCTGCTTCTGATAACTGTTCCCAATGAATAAAACCTAAACCTCTAGCTGCACCTCGTCGTACACTAAAAGAAAAGTCATTTGCAGCACTATCTAATAATATTTCTAACCCACGAGGGTCACCAATACCTGCTAATGCTCTTATTGCCCAAGCTCTAGCACCATAGTTATAACCATCCAGTGTTTCTAGGAGTGGGAGTACCGCAGGTTCTCCTATTTCGACTAATCCATCAACTGCTGCCACTGCCGCACCAGGGTTATTATAGCCCAAAACCTTAATTAATATTGGGATAGCTTCTTTGATATGAGCTGCTGCTAAATCTTTAACTGCATCTATTAAACCTTGAGAAGAGTCTGCTTCTTCAACTGCTCGGATGAATTTATTATCTATTATTAAGGATTGATTATTCATTCTTAGGGAGTAGGGAGTAGTTAATAATTAACAATTAATGATGTATAACGTAATCATAATTTAAAAGGCAAAAGTTGTTTTTGTAACTAGGATTTTGAGCAAACTTGCAAAAACATTTATCCTCAAAAGGCAGGGTTTTAAACCCAATTATTTTGATCAATGAATGTTTTATAGAAGAGAGTCCATTAAAGTCATTACCTCAATAACCTCATCTGATAATAATAGTTGAGATTCTACCTTTGAATTTTGACTCTCTTGCTGCCCATTCCCAAGCCAGTCCGTTGAGCAGATCTCCTGACTTGAAGGAACTGGCGTTTGTGTATCACGACGACGCGGGGTTGCACCGCTTTTGACTTTTGAATTTATTGTGAGGTGATGTTCTAAAAGTCCTTTCAGAGCAATTAATTTCATACTATTTTCGGCTAAGGTTTCTGATATTGCCTTAGCTGCTGGCAAATAACCGATCACCGCTAAATCTAATAGTGCAGATCGTCGTAACTGTAAATTATCACCCTCTAATGCTTGAGTCAAATATTCTCCATATACTGCCTCTTCCGTAAGTTGATACAGAGATCTAGCAGCAGCATATTGTACTTTTTCTGCCGGATGTTCTATAAAAGGCTTAATTAAACAAATTGCTTCTTGAGCTTGTAGTGTTCCCAAGGCTTCGATAATATCTTCGTAGGGTTGAATCAAATGAGGTTTACCAGGAACCAAAACAGCAGTTTCAACACCTCCCTCTAAAAGCTTGATTAACGCTGGAATACAACTAGGATCTCCCAACATTTCCAATGCTTCTATTGCTGCTTCCCTTACATAATAGTCAGAACATTCCAAACATTTTATCAAAGCAGGTACAGCTTTTTTATCTTCTAACTTACCAAGGGCGCGAGCAGCATTCCTTCTCAGGGGATATCCACCATCCTCTGTGCGGTCAGACTCATCTTTTAGTGCAGCAAGCAAACCCTCAATAGCATCAGGAGTATTAACTCTAAATCTCCCTAACCACCAAGCAGCATAATATCGTTTACCTAATTCTTCATGGCGTAAGTTAGCGATCGCCTTTTCCACAGTTAGAGACTCGCCATTGTCTGATAATTCTTGTGATGGTAATTCCAAATACTGCTGCTCCATTTTTATATCTATGATTTATAGGGTCTCCTTAATTACTTTTTAAATAATAACCAAAAAATAAGGTCAATAGGCTCCCCTTGGATAGGAGATGAAAAAAATTAACTTCAGCATTTTAAGGCTCTGACTTCAGCAGTCAATAATTATAACTGATAACTGAAATAACGATGCCCGGAAAGATTAACAAATACTAACCATAGGCCAGCACCTATATACCTGTCCGGGCTACGTTGAATATTAGCTCAGGGTAGTTAATTTAGTGAATATTAATTTCACATTCACTACCTAGTTAATGTGACAACTACTAGCTAAGAGCATTAATAGCGTAATCAATGTAGTTGTTGGCTTCAGTAGCAGGATCACCAGTGATACCATGGTTAGCTTTGATGTACTTCAAAGCTTCAATGTACCAGCTAGGAGATAACTCGAAAGTGCTATTGATTTCATCAATACCTGCAATGAGTATCTCATCCATAGGACCTGTACCACCAGCAATCAGACAGTATGTCACCATCCGGAGATAGTAGCCAATGTCACGAGAACACTTTGCCTTTCCTACAGGAGTAGAAGCATAGTTAGGTCCCTGCATTGTAGTAGTGTAGGGGAACTTGTTGTATACTGCTTGAGCAGCACCATCAATCAAGGTTTGAGCTTTATCAGTTAGAACCTTAGCAGCTTCTAAACTTGCCGGAGCATACTTATAACGACCAAACGCTGCAAATAATTCTGTGCTAGTCAGGAAGCGGCCTTGAGAATCTGCCGCAGTTACTGCTTCAGTCAGAGGTGTTTTCATGTTTGAGGTACTTTCCTTATTATTGTGAGTACAAATTTTGGTACAAATTTAAAATCTGTAGAGATGCTAAGGTGCATCTTTACAAAAAAGTTTTTTACAGTGTTTTTAAGCGACTGATGCTGCTGCGCGGTCGAAGTAGCCACCAATCTCAGCCATTAAAGAGGAGCAATCTCCAGCAGTAATGCCATTAGGATCGTTAGCAATAGCAATAGCAGCTTCTTTCATTTTTTGCACACCTAATGCTACAGAAGCACCAGGAGTTCCTAGAGCTAAGTATGTTTCACGAAGGCCATTGAGGCAACGGTCATCTAATACACTTGCATCACCAGCGAAAGTAGCATAAGTTACATAACGTAGGATGATTTCCATGTCACGCAAACAAGCAGCCATACGACGGCTTGTATAAGCATTTCCACCAGGAGCAATCAACTGAGGCTGATCTGAGAATAGAGAACGAGCTGCATTAGCAACAATAGTAGAAGCGTTGCTAGTAATACGGTTAACTGCATCTATCCGCTTGTTGCTGTCTGCAACCATTGCCTTCAAAGCCTCAATCTGGCCAGCAGGAACAAAATCACCCCTGGCATCTGCCTGGGAAACTACTTTTGTGAAAGCATCAAACATTGATTAATTCTCCTAATTTGCTTTTTTTTATTTGCTTTTCGATGCTATGGGTATTTTTCAGTTTTTTCAGGCTAGGTGTCCATGCCTGGAAAAGTAAGACTAGGACTTTTTGATAATCCTGAGAAAATCTGACACTTTTTATGAGAAGCTTTTCAACTTCGTTAATAATTGGTCTTATTGATTTTCCCTATCTTTTAAACCCTTCAGATATTCTTTATACAATGCTGTTGTGTTTTTGTTTATTACAAATTATTAACAAACCTTTCTGAAGCGGGAAAGTTAGGCAGGATTTAAGGCCAATTTCCTTTCTAGGTCAAACAGAAAGCCATGAATGTATTCTTCTGTCCATTGTGGGCCATAAAACCTCGTAAACATTCCCCTAGCTGGATCTTTCTCAGCTCGATACCTTAAATAACGCAGTTGTGATTCCTTAATTTCTGCTAATTTTTCTGGATCAGTAATGGGTTCTGCTTGCTTTACAAAAATTAAATAAGCTTGCAGATAATCTTTGAAGGCATCAAATACTTTTGTCTCAACTAACTCAGTTTTTTGAGGACGAGTCCAAAGAAAGGCTGGAGAAAAGAATGGGGTTGCTTCTTCAGGAAAATCACCTCCCCAAGGTAAATATTTCTGATGTTCTTGGAAAGTCTCCCATATTGGCTGAGTATACTTTTCTTGGTACTTGGGATCATCCCTAAATAAGGGCTGCATATCTAGGGCAATTAAATGTCCCCCAGGCAAGGTAACTAGATCTGCTCCAAAAAAGGGCAAGTCATAATTCAAATGAGGGAATATGACAAAATTTAATACTTGCAGGGCACTGCCACCTTGGACATGAGCTGCTCTAATTTGCCGGAGTTTGGGGCTACAGTAGGCGTAACTGGTTGTGTCTACTTCTTGTTCCTTTTTACCCTTACCAGTCATAGCAACTTTATGTTCAAATCCAGAGGGTATGGGGTACGGTTGTAGTTTTAGTTCCTGCTTGAGCTGAATCAAAGCATAATCTAGAAAAGGTTGATACAAATTCACAATATTTTCAGTAGGTGTCATTTCAGTTATCAGTTATCAGTACCTCAGTAGGAAGCAAGAAAATCCCAAATTTCCTTATTTTATTCCTTTGAAAGGGGATGACTGTTTCATTGTCGTATTAAAAAGATGGATGTAGAAAGAGGAAATTGGATTAGAGGGCAAATTTTAGGGGAATAATCTGGCAAATTATCAAATTTATCCGATAATTATTTTTCAGGAATTACATCGATAAAAATCAGTTCACACCCCCCTGAAATTGTTGGAGAGGTGTGAGTTAAATTCTTAGACTTAATAGTTAATAAAGTCATCGAGTTGTAGTAGGAACTGCTAATGGTACAGCATCTTCAAATAAGAATTCGTAGAGAAATTTTTCTGACCATTCATGGCCAAAATAACTACTAAATAATCCTGATGCTGGGTCTCGTTCAGCACTATATTGATCGTAATCTTTTTGAGCTTTAACTATTTTTTGAATATCTGCTTCTGTTTGGATAATTTCTGCTTGGTCTAACATTTGCCAATATAAACTAATGTAATCTTGATAAGCTTGGAAAAATTTAGTTTTTACTGTTTCTGGATCTGTTTTGGCAAATAATAAATATTTAGAAAAATATTGATTGGCATCGTAAAACTTCATTTCTAAGTTTTGAGCCAAGTCATTATATTTCTCTCGTAGCGATCGCATCGGTTCTATATACTTGGTTAAATATGATTCTTCTTGGAATAAAGGTTGAAAATCTAATACTATTAAGATTTTATTTTTACCGAAAGATAATAAGTCTATTCCTAACAGTGGGATATCGTAGTGATAACTGGGATAAATTACACTATTAAATACTTGAGCTGCAGCTCCTGCGTCAATGTAGGTATAACGTATTTTTCTCAGTTCGGTACACTCGTAACACCAACTTTGAATGGTGGCTTGATTTTTGCCTCTGTTACTAATGTTAGCTTCCAAACCAGCAGGAATTGGTCTGCTGCGTAAGTCAAATTTACTAAATAACTCTTTTTCTAAATGTTCAAGAAATGGTCTATACATCGATACTTATAGTCATATATTAATTCGTTTACGACAATAATAGATGGCCATAACCAGAGTCTCATTTCTTAGAAACAAAGCAACAATCCTTCATAAAGTCAAAAGTCAAAATTTAAAAGTCAAAATTTAAAAGTTAATAAAATTAAGTAGAGTTTCTTCAATAAAGTCTTTTGGTGAGAGCAGGGAATAGAAAATGGGTAATAATTTGACTGTTAATTTGTCTGCTTTTTCGCCTCACATTTTGGCAAAATTATAGGTTTTTGAATTGTTGGGGAGTTATCTGAGGATGTTTGGAAATAGTATTCTCTATAATAAATATTGACATTCTCCTGGATAATAATGATCGAAAAATTTATTTTACCTATGTTAATTACTTAATAGTTGAAGCTCCACATAAGTATAGCATTATTTTTTTGAATTGGTATAAGAACCCATAATAATATTTAATTACAAAGATATAATAATATGATATATTTCTGAAATATTTAAATATTTTAACTTTTAATAATCAAACTAATTTAGTAACTATTTTTAACTCAGCTCTGATGGTACTTGTTGCTAAAATAAACCAGATATAGCGTTTATCAAGCTGGTGAGAAACATTTATGTTTTTGTCTTTTTATTCCCTGTCTCTTGATAACTGAAATGACCATAATTAGCAACATTTTACCTCAGAGAAAATTTTATGATTTTAGCTTTTTTTTTGTAGGTTGACTAATCAGAATTTCCTCAATACCTTTGATAAAGGTTGCATAGGTTAATTTTTCTTATTTAGATATGAATTGGAGAATTTTTGCTCAGGAAAAAATCTGTGATTTTAGTTTTTATTTTGTAATTTGACTCGTCAAAATTTCCTTAGCTTTTTTGCTCAAGTTCTGATGGTACTTGTTGCCAAAGTAAACGATATAGTTGTATGGGTTCTTCTTTTCCTTTAACCATAACTGGTGGAATTTTTTCTAAGGGAAAAATCTGTGATTTTAGTTTTTGTTTTGTAGTTTGACTAATCAGAATTTCGTCAGCTTTTGCTTCACTACATATTCGGCTAGTAACATTAGTTGTATCGCCAATAGTAGCGTATTGAATTAATTGTTCCGAACCAATATTTCCCGCTGCTACTTTACCAGAATTAATTCCTATATGAATAGCAATTGGTTTTTGATGACGTTTTTCTCTCTGTTGATTTAACCGACGAACTGCCCATTGCATATCAATTGCTGCTTTGATCGCTTTTTCTTCATCATTAGCAGTTTGATAAGGAGCGCCCCAAATAGCAAATAAAGCATCTCCTATATATTTTTCTAAAGTTCCTTCATACCTAAAAACAATATCTTCGACCATAATTTTAAAATACTCATTCAGCATAGAAATTATTTGGCGTGGCTCCATCGTTGAAGACATTTTTGTAAAGCCACTAATATCAGAAAATAAGGCTGTTACTTCTGTATCAACTATTTCTAATTTATCTGTTTCCTTGAGTTTTCTAGCTACAGTTAAAGGAAAGAAGCGCTCTAATTTATTTCGGAGAATTGCCTCTGCTTGTATCTTCTTATAGAGTTGGGTATTATCTATAGCGATCGCTGCTTGATTAGCTAAACCTGTCAGAAATTCTACATCTTCATCAGAATAAACATTTGATAATGATAAATTATCAGCATATAAAACTCCAATTACTTTATTTCTAGGTTTTAGTGGGATACAAACTGCTCCATGTATTGATTGAGAAACAATTGACTCTGGATTCTCAAAGCGTTGATCTAGACAAGCATCTGTAGTGAGAAAAATTGTACCTTTTTCTAATGCAAAATTAGTAATATTTTGGCTATAAAATCTACCTTCAGTTATAATTCCTTCTTTTCCTTTAACTGCTTTTTGTTCAAGTTCTCCAGTTTTTTCATTCACTAAAAGTATGACAGCTCGATCTACTTTAATGATCTTAAACAGCAAGTCAAGAATTTTTTCTAATAAAATTTCTAATTCCGTAGGAGAAGAAAGTTGTTTACTGACTTCCAACAAAATTTTTAATTTATCTACTGCCTGAAGATTAATATCTTTTTGCCTCAGTTTAAGCACTGATTGTGAATCATATTGTTGTTGATCTAAGAGTTGATTTAATTCAGTTTGAGTAGATTCTTGCAAGTATTCTTTAACTATATTTGTCGGACTTATATCTTGTTGTTGATTAGGATTAGTAACAAATTTAAAAATTGCATTACCACAATGAATTAAATCTCCCTCATTGAGTAAGCAACTATCAATTTTAGTCCCATTAACAAAAGTACCATTACTACTGTTTTTATCGACAATATTCACACTATCTTGAGAAATTATAATTTTTGCATGATGACGAGAAACGCTTGTTTCATTAGTAATAGCAATAATATTGTCTCTTTCCCTACCAATACTAATTTCACCTTTGGGTAGTTCATATACTATTACATTGCTAGTATCTGGAGCATAAATTAAGTATGGCATTTATTATTCTCCTAGAGAGTTAGACGAATTAAATACATAGTAAGTATACAGATATATTATCTTAATTCCGATTGAAATCAGGAGGAAGTTGGTATTGAAAGTTTTCCAAATTCTGTATAACACTGCTGCAAATTGATTTTAGGCAATAGGTTCAGTTTTGATCGTAAAGTCTGAAAATTAAACAAATAAAAAAATACTGTTTAGCTGAGGAGAGTAGGAAACACTATCTATGGTGCAACTACAGAAGATATTTTTCATCCCATGAGCAAAAGTTGTATTTTATTTAATTGAAATATATTTAGCAAAAGTCTTCTGATATGCAGATGAAAAACTATATAATACCAATTACCAAAAGTAATGCTATACTTGGGTGTGATTTCAATTATTAAGTAATTTAGACAAGCCAAATAACTTTTTTGATAATTACTGGCTGGTTAATGTCAATTATTCTTATTTTTACTTCTCCCCCACTCCCATCCTCAATAAAATGTAGAAAAGTTTTTGAGAAATGGTATAATACCAATTTTATAAATTTTTACTACAAATAGTATAAATAAGGAAGAAGGAAGAAGCAAGAAGGGATAAACATTCAAAAAAAAAGGAAAAACGTATAGATATAACTATCTAAAATGAATTGGAGCAGCTATTTTTCAGCACATCTGATCGAGAGCTACCTTTTCGTAGCATTCTTTTTTTAAACTGGTATAAGGTCTTTCCTACTCTTGTACATAGCCAAACGATAGTAGGGGCAATTTATTAATTGCCCCTACTAAAAATTACTAAAAAAATTTAATTTACCAATCTTTTTTCAAACTGATAAAACTAGCTAGATTTATTTCATAAATGAACCTACTACACCATTCATATCACTATCCAAAGGATCGCCCAAAGCATTAAATTTCCACAATGTATTATCTCGATAAACTGCTCCCATTAACATTGATATTTTACCTTCATAAGTACCATTACCAGATAAAGTATATTTGGCTATTTCTACTCCTTTATTATCAACAGCTCTAACAAAAGCATTTTCTACCATTCCAAATTGTTGTTTCCTATCTTTAGCTTGATAAATACTTACTGCTAGGATAATTTTTTGATATTTTTCAGGAATAGAGTTTAGTTTCAAGATTATTTGTTCATCATCTCCCTCTCCTTCTCCAGTTAGATTATCTCCTGAATGAATTACTGTCTTATCCTTAGATTCTAAATGACCATAATAAATTACATCTTCTTTGTAATTTTTGAGTTTGTCATTATCTTCTAATAAAATTGCATAACCATCAAGGTCAAAATCGGATCTGTTACCAAATAAACTAGCTAAACCACCTGCAGATTTTGCTACATCCCACCCTAGTCCCATTGTCAGTCTTGATAGATCATATTCACTTTTATCAAGTACAATTTTTTGTCCTTTTTTGAGATTAATAGTCATATATTTATTTCCCTTTATAAACTCTAAAACACGTTTTTTATTTTAGCTATAGCCTTATCCAAAATACTCTTTTATTTATTAGTAAACATATTTTTCTACAAAAGTTTGTAACCCAGCATTATATCCTGTTCCTACTGCTTGAAATCTCCATTCACCATTTTTCTTATATAGGCGACCAAATTCTATTGCAGTTTCTCTGGAAAAATCTTCTTCTAATTCATACTTAGTTATTTCTTCTTGAGTCTCTAAGTCATAAACTCTAATGAAAGAATTTTTAACTTGCCCAAAGTTTTGCCTTCTTTTTTCTGCTTCATGGATAGTGACAACAAAAAGTAGTTCTTGAATACTAGAGTTAACATGAGTTAAATCTACTTCTATTGTTTCATCATCTCCTTCCCCTTCTCCAGTTCTGTTATCTCCCCAATGCTTTACAGAACCATCTAGAGATTTTAAATTATTGTAGAAAACAAAATATTCATCCTCTGGAATTTTTCCATCATCTCCTAACATAAAAACAGAGGCATCTAAATCAAATTCTGTACCTGTATCAGTAGGATTAACATCCCATCCTAAAGCAATAGCAACTTTTGTTAAGCCTGGTGCATCCTTAGAAAGATTAATTCTGTGACCTTTACTGAGTTTAACAGACATTTATTTTCCCTCTTTAAATAAATAATTTCCAGTATCTTTTAAGATAACCATTTATATTTATCTTGATTTATTATTGCGGACTAAATTCCTTTCAGTTATCACTTATAAATACCTCCTGGAATAGGGAGTCTTGAAATACTAAAACTTTATTTTTTTATCCCCCTTAAAGAAGATGATTGAAACCTTATTTTTTTGTCAGAATAATTTATGGAAGTGAAGTTTAGCAAATAGCAAATCAAGTAAATTTTGATTCGAGGCAATATCTATTTACTTAACCTCTCAAGTTATTGAGTAGATTTTCAAACATATACTCGTAGCTATTTTCTAAACTCCACGTATTTCGTAAGCATTTCTTGTCGAATGCTGGGCAAAGATCCATCAGCTATTACCGAATGGAGGAAGCAAAAGTACTGGAGTAATTTAGATAAAATTCCAAGTTACTGCTAAAGTACGCTCTCTTAAAAGCAAACAGTATTTATTTAAACCTGACCTTTAAAAATCAGAATATGATTCCTGATAGCTGACTGCTAAGAGCCAAATGGTTACCCTATTTCTATTTTATCAGAATTATTTTTTACCAATTAATAGTTCACTAAATCAATGAACTAGGTATATTTTTGTACAAAACTTTCTAAACCAGAGTTATAACCTTCTCCGACTGCTTGAAATTTCCATTCACCATTTTTTTTATACAATTTCCCAAACTCTATAGCTGTTTCCCTGGAGAAATCTTCTTCTAGTTCATACTTAGTTATCTCTTCTTGAGTTTCCCCATCATAAATTCTGATGTAAGAATTTCTCACTTGCCCAAAGTTTTGCCTTCTTTTGTCTGCTTCATATATAGTGACAACAAAAATAATTTCTTCAATTGTCGAATCAACCTTTGATAAATCTACAGTGATAGTCTCATCATCTCCTTCTCCTTTTCCTGTACGACTATCTCCCATAGACTCTACCGAACCATCAGCAGATTTAAGGTTATTATAAAAAACAAAATATTTATCTTGAGGAATTTTGCCACTTGCTCCTAACATAAATACAGAAACATCAAGGTCAAAATCTGAACCTGTATCTGAGACATTTACATCCCATCCTAAACCGGCTCCAGCTTTTTTCATTCCAGGCGCTTCTTTAGATAAACTAACTCTCTCACCTTTGCTGAGATTAATAGTCATAAATATTTCCTCGATTTATTTACTATTTTTAACTACAACTACCACGACTATAGATTACGGAAAAAGATTACAACAAAATTTTAATTAAGATTTATAATTATTACAAAAAACTAATTAAAACCAATGTTTAATAACAATTTTATAAATGTTTAGTACAAATTATTAGGCTATTTATTAGGAGTCAGGAGTAATAATGAATTGCGTTAGTACTATTTGTCAAGTCAGAAATTATCTTTTTTTTCAAAGAGATATCTCCTGTAAAGTCTTTTAATCATACTTCTGATTCCTAATACTCTTTTTTTTATTGGTATAAGATTTAGTAATAAAATAAAACCCTAAATAGTCTCTGCCAAAAATCTTCTCTGATTAGGATTAGGAATAGAGAAAATTTCTTTCGTTAATTAAACTATATTACTCGACTGCTTTATCCTAAAAAATTGTATAGTTTTTGCTGGTATCAAAGACCTCAAATTTCACTTAGTAAAAATTTAAATAATTCTCTCTGATATTAAGACTAAAATCTCTCGATTTTTCAGCAAATCCTAAATCAAGTATACTCTTTTCAATAAATATTTCTACTATCATATAAATAGCAATCTTATTTTAATTTTGATAAATTCTAATATTTTTAGAGAAAGGTTAATAGAGAAGTAAAAAAACTGTATAGTAATTCTCATATGGTTGCAAAAGTTTCTGTAACAGTCAATATTAACGGAAAACGTTTAAAATTATGATTTCTGAAGGTACTTTGGAAATCAAATTGCTTTCCTACCTAACTAACACAAAAATTTTACAACTAAAATAGAATTACTATATCAGATAAAAATACAAAGTGCCACACACTAAACTTTTGAAGAATAGTCAAATTATTAGATATGATGCCTTATTATTATAGATTTTTTTTCATTCTTGTTATAGGTTATCTATTTACAGTTTATTCCTTATTTTCGCTTATAAATATTTTGCTTAAAACTCTGCAAATATTACCTTAATTCCTTGATTGAATAATTTGTTTCTGATATTCATCTTCTGTCATTAAATCTGTGGTATTTTCCACACGATCTAAAAAGACTAGACCTTCTAGATGATCGTATTCATGCTGAAAAATTCTAGCAACAAAATCTGTTAATTCTTGTCTTTCTAATTTTCCTTCTCGATTAGTATATTCTACATTTATTGATCTATATCTCGGTACTAAACCCCTAATTCCTGGCACACTTAAACAACCTTCCCACCCCTTGACTCTATCTTCTGAATGAGATATTAATCTAGGGTTAATCATAGCTGTTGGCTCCATTTTTGGTGCATTTGGATATCTGATATTGGGTCTAGATGCAACAATGAATAAGCGATCGCTAATTGAAACTTGTGGAGCAGCAATTCCCACACCATTTGTTTCAATTACTGTAGCAATTAAATTATCAATTATTTGTTGTAAATTTTTATCGCAAATATTATTAATGGGTTGAGCTTTATGTCTTAATATCTCATTCCCTAACTGAGCTACTTGTAATACTTCCATATTTTTTTCCTTGGTCAATTTATATCGTCCATTTATAGCACTTTTTATAGCACTTTTGATTAATATAGAGTACAGAGATTTGGGTTTAAAGGAAGAAAGAAGAAGGAAGAAGGAAGAAATCTTGTAGTCTACCTTTGTGAAAACCGCTATAAATAGGTGAACCAAACCGTCAAAACTAAAAACCTTGTAGGAAAGTTTCATAGAACTTCTCTACTTTAGCCTACTAATTATGACAACTTCTGTAATAAAAAAAGGAAGAAATAATTTTTGATTAATTCTTTTACTCCCTACTTTATTCAAAATATACATATTTTTCAGCTCTCAAAACTATTTATCTAAGGCGTTTTAGTTTTGATTTTGTATATATAGCACTCCCCAAGTACCCTAAAATTAAACTATAGTTTATAACTTACTAGCCTGAGTCTCACTCAACTCAATTTACTTCAATAGACTCAGAGATACAGAAATACTATATATATCTATCCTCTTAATCGAGATGGTAAATTACCAGTTCGCACCTGAAAATTCAAGTTTTCACCATTCCGATTAACTTCTAATTCCAACAAACTACCGACAGTTTTGTTCTGAACAATTTGTTGTACATTTTCAGATTCACTAATAGTTTGATTATCAATTTTTTGAATTATATCTCCGGGCTTTAAACCACTTTTATCAGCAGGAGAACCAGGAACAACTTGCATTACTAATACCCCTTGGTCAGTAAATAACTGAATATTTGTATTGAAGTTTCGGTTAAGTTCTTGCTTAAGTTCAGGTGTCAAAGTCTGCATAGCAATACCTAAATAAGCGTGTTCTGCCTTACCACCCTTAATTAATTGTTGAGCAATTTGTTGAGCATTATTAATAGGAATTGCAAAGCCTAAACCTTGAGCACCATCAATAATAGCTGTGTTAATGCCAATTACTTCACCATTTTGATTCAACAGAGGGCCACCAGAATTACCAGGATTAATCGCAGCATCCGTTTGAATAAATCCTACCCGCTTATCTGGAACACCTACATCATTACTAGAACGACCTGTGGCACTAATTATACCAACTGTCACAGAATTATCTAGACCTAGTGGGTTGCCAATCGCGATCGCCCATTCTCCAGGTTGCAGATTATTTGAGTCTCCGAGAGAAACAGTGGGCAGATTATTCCCATCAATTTTAATGACTGCTACATCAGTTACAGAGTCTGTGCCCAAAACTCTACCTTGAAGGCGACGCCCATCTTTGAGAACTACTTCTACGGTAGTTGAACCCTCTACAACGTGAGCATTAGTCAGAATATTACCATCAGAACTGATGATAAAACCAGATCCAGTACCTTGCTCAACCCCTCGACCTGAAGGTGACCTAGGAGATTCATAACCATAAAAATCTTCTGGTATTCCCCTGCCAAACATATTAGGTCTTTGGCTGACGGTTCGAGAAGCATTAATCCTAACTACTGCCGGACCAACTTTTTGGACTGCATCCACAATAAAGTTACTATTGGAAATGGGAGCTCTAACTGGTAACCAACTAGACCTTTCTGAGTTAGAAGTACCATCAGTTTTACCAGGGGATTGAGTAAGTGATAATTGATTAAGCTGGGTTGAGTTTTCTGGAGAGCTACTTGTCTGAAATATCAGACGCTCACCTAACAATGCTCCTACCGCTCCTGCTAGCAGTAATAAATAAGTTAAAGGTTGTTTCCAAAAGACTTTGCCTGTTGTATTTTTCATTGTTATTTATTTCTAATTGCTTAGTTTGTCAAGAATCAATAATCAGAGTTTTTTCTCCTGATGGAGAGGTTTTCTTTAAATTTCCCTACAATATCTATTTAGTCTATTACTTAAGGCATAGTAAAAAATAAATTATCCAATTTGTGGACTTGACTTACTTGTTTTACTATCCCTGCTCCTTTACATTTAACTCAAAGGGATATTTTTTATTTGGAAATCCCTTAGTACCTACTCCTGAATATTTATGGGAATTTACATTTTGCTTGTATTATGGCGATCAAGTAAATTTAACACTGCTCGGAAATGAAGTCTGGCGATCAATAATTAGTGATTTGACCCTAATTCTTAGCTTAGTATTTCAGAGTCATTGAAATTCACTCTTCGGATTTTTCCTTGATCTACTTAACTTTTGGAGAGTTAATTTTAACTATACATAGAACTACAATGTTAAGTTACATATATGTGAATCTTGCATATCTTGGACTTTAGTATATTTACAATCCCTAAAAAATTTATCCGGTTATTTTTAAGCAAATCAAGTTGATACTATTTTTTTCATAAATTCATGGTTTATTTACTTTTGATGCTAATTTCTCAAAAAACTATGATTGTTTAATTTTTTTTTTGATTTGATATTCATTTTTTGCTTGAATATTTATTTGATTTTTTTATACTAATGAATAGGTGTCATTAAATGTGAGCTTTTATAACCATACACTAACAAACTTTGTCTAGCACTACCTAAAAAAAATTATAGTAACTGAGATTGGTTTCCGACATAAATTACTTGCAAAGGTCTTTGAGAATCACCTATAATCTTATATTTTTTTTTGCCATATACATATATTTATCTTATTTAATTTTATATTGATTTTTAGCTTAAAATTTATTTGATTTATTGATAATTTTGTATTACATAAACCATTAAACATTGTAATTGCCAACAAAAATTGTAAGTATTAAGCAATCAGTGAGCCTGCTTAGTGTGTTATCAGTAATTACCAACATAAATCCAAGCTGTCATATTTCTGTATTGAAGAACTGAAATCTGATTTTATAGTAGGGTTAAAAGCACATTTGAATATCTTAACTATTCATAGCAAATGTGTTTAATACCTCCACAAAAAAAGCCGATTGCTGATTGCTAATAGCTGAATTTTGACAAATAATATATTTAGGGTTTCCACACCTAATAAAATCTTTTTGACTCAATTAATGAGAAACCCAATTATTTAATTTTGACAGAAAACTTAATTAAAATTAAATCAACAATTTAGCTAATTAATCCTCAGCAAAAATGTACTTATAGAGTTCATCTGACCCTGGCTCTGGACTGTTTGTAGCAAACTCAACAGCTTCACTAATTAACTCCTCAATCTTGTGATCTATTTCTTTTAAAGCTGCAACATCTACCAAATTATTTTCTGTTAAGTAAGTTGTAAATTGTTCAATAGGGTCACGAGAAAACCAATATTCCTTTTCTTCTTGATCTCGTAATTCATCAGGGTCAGCCAAAGAATGTCCTCGAAAACGATAAGTTAAAGCTTCAATTAAAGTTGGTCCTTCGCCAGCACGAGCCCGAGCAACAGCCTCTTGAGCAGCAGAGTGTACCGCTAGTACATCCATACCATCAACTTCCACACCTACCATACCAAAGGCATGAGCTTTTTTGTAAATTTCGGGTTCAGAAGTAGCACGTTCGTGAGCCATACCAATTGCCCACTTGTTATTTTCTACTACATAAATAATTGGTAGTTTCCACAATGTAGCCATATTTAGACATTCAAAAAACTGGCCATTATTGCAAGCTCCATCTCCAAAGAAACAAGCCGTTACTTGGTCAGCAGTGTCATTTCCCATACTTTCCCGACGATATTTACTCTGAAAAGCTGCTCCAGTAGCCACAGGAATACCCTCAGCAACAAAAGCATAACCCCCCAATAGATTATGCGTAGCCGAGAACATATGCATCGAACCACCACGACCTTTAGAACAACCTGTGGCTTTGCCAAATAACTCAGCCATCACTTCCCGTGCAGGTACACCAGCACTTAGAGCATGAACATGGTCTCTATAAGTGCTACAGACAAAATCTTCATCTTGGCGCATGGCTTTAATCACACCAGAAGAAACTGCTTCTTGTCCATTGTAAAGATGAACAAAGCCAAACATTTTGCCTCGGTAATACATTTCAGCACACTTATCTTCAAATAAGCGCCCTAAAACCATATCTTCATATAGTATCAATCCTTCTTCTTTAGTTATTTTTATACTATTAGTATCAAAATTAGGTACGGTACGTTCTTGGATCATTTTATGTGTCCTAAGCTAGTATAATGAGTGAGTAATTTTGTGTCGTACACAATAATCTTTAGCAAAAGTCCCTAATGACTTTATACTTAGAAGCTTATATGGGAATAGTGTATTGGAGCAAACAAATTTTACTAGCTTTTAACAGAGAATGTTGTAAAGTAATAAAAAACACCTCTGCTAGCAAGCAAGAAACGATATTATTAAGTAATATAGTAACTCGCCTTTGAGGAAATGCACTGTGCGGATTCCACTAGATTATTACCGAATTTTAGGTTTACCAATTCAGGCTACTGCCGAACAGTTACGGCAGGCACATCGAGACCGCACTCAGCAGTTTCCTAGAAGGGAGTATTCTGAGGCAACAATAGTTGCTCGTAAACAACTTATAGATGAGGCTTATGCTGTTCTGTCTGACCCAGAACAACGCCAAACTTACGATGGCAGCTTTTTGGCTAAAACCTATGAGCCAGAAGAAGTAGAAGAACTAAGTCCAAGTTCTGAGATAAATCTTGATAAAGTCGAGGAAAAAGAAACAAAACTTCAGGAAGCAGGAGAAGTTATTCCGAAAATTGCTTCTAGGCGGTTAGGAAAAAGGATAAGTTCTCAAAATAGAGATAATCTAGTTACTTCTGAGTTTGATCCTAATACTCCCAGTATAGAAATAGAAGATCCACAATTTGTGGGAGCAATCCTGATTTTACAGGAGCTAGGAGAATATGAGCTGGTATTAAAACTGACTCATCCTTATCTTACTAATAATAGTATTGCTATTAAAGATGGACGTTTTGGAGACCCAGCATTAGTTTTGCCAGATATTGTCCTTACAGTTGCTCTAGCGAATTTGGAATTGGGTAGAGAACAATGGCAACAAGGACAATATGAAAGTGCAGCCACAGCTTTAGAAGCTGGCCAAGGATTATTACTCCGAGAAAATCTGTTTGTCCAAGTTCGAGGGGAGATACAAGCCGATCTTTACAAGCTACGTCCTTATAGAGTAATGGAGTTAATAGCATTACCAGAGGAGATAGCTCTAGACCGTCGCCGTGGCTTAGAAATTCTCCAAGATATGTTAAATGAACGGGGAGGAATTGATGGCGAAGGTGAAGATAAATCTGGACTTGGGGTAGAAGATTTTCTGAAGTTTATTCAGCAGCTACGTCACCACCTAAGCACATCAGAACAAAAGAAATTATTTGAGGCAGAAGCTCATCGTCCTTCGGCAGTAGGCACATACCTAGCAGTTTATACTTTTTTAGCTCAAGGGTTTGCTCAGAAACAACCAGCCTTAATTCGTAAGGCTAAGTTGAT
The DNA here is from genome assembly GCF_050015975.1 of Dapis purpurea BLCC-M126. Classification (NCBI taxonomy): domain Bacteria; kingdom Bacillati; phylum Cyanobacteriota; class Cyanophyceae; order Oscillatoriales; family Microcoleaceae; genus Dapis; species Dapis purpurea. The sequence goes on from NZ_JBNHER010000260.1 coordinate 194,514, forward strand.
GTTAATGCAATTGGGTCGGAGTCAAGATGTAAATTTAGAGAAATCTGTCTGTGCTTTACTTTTAGGGCAAACTGAAGAAGCTAGTCGTTCATTAGAACTTAGCCATGAAAACGAACCCTTATCCTTTATTAAAGAAAATTCTCAAGAATCTCCAGATTTATTACCAGGGCTTTGTCTTTACGCTGAACATTGGTTGACTGAGGAGGTATTTCCACATTTCCGTGATTTGTCTGATAAGTCAGCTTCTTTGAAGGACTATTTTGCAGATCAGCACGTTCAAGCTTATCTAGAAGCTTTACCAACAGAATCAGAAGTAGCTAATCAATGGGTAGTTGTTCAACCTCGTCGCGATCCTAATGAGGAACAGATGTTTTATCAGAAGGAAGTTGACAAATTGACTGTATCAGATTTAGAAAATAAAGCTATATCTGGCATGGGTAGTGTTGCTACTGCTAGTCCTGCTTCTGCAAGCAAAAGAACTTCTAATTTACTAGGAACTAGTTCTGATAACTTGCTTGAAGAATCAGAAAGATCATCATCTACTATAGGTGCGCAAAAACAGTTAACTAATACGAGTTATGGTCGCTATTCAGGAAGAATAAGAGAAAGGAGTAGGAGTACTTTACCTCAGTTTAATGAAAGTACATCACTAGGCAGTGAAGAATTACCCCAATCTATTCCAGAGCATAGTCCACGCAGAATCTCTACAAGAAGAGAACCCATTAAGGTTGGTCGTCTAATATTAATTGCAGTTTTGGGATTGTTGGCAATAGGATTTATTGGGTTATTAACAATTAAAACAATCGGTTGGTTAGTAAATGCTTTAGGATTAGGTGGACCTAGGCTAGAAAGAGAACAACCTGCTGAGGTGGGATTGGAAAGACTTCCAATAGAAATTCCAGAACCTAATTGGGTTAGCCTAGGAGCATCAGGACCTATAACTAAAGAAATAGCACAACTAGCGATTCAAAGTTGGTTAGATATTAAGGCTTCTGCTCTTGGTCCTAATCATCAAGTTGAACAATTACAAAATATTTTAGTCAACCCAGCACTTGAGCGTTGGTTACCTACAGCTAATGCTCTGAAGCGAGAGAAGTCTTACCGGAAGTATGAGCATGATTTAGAAATAAAAAGTGTAAAGATGAGTAATACAGATGGCAATGAAGCTCAAGTAGATGCTCAAGTTAGAGAAAAGGTTCAGTTTTATGACAATGGTAGATTGACTAATTCTGACAATGAAAACTTACTTGTTCGTTACAATTTAGTTCGTCAGAATGAAAAATGGCAAATTAGTAATTGGAAGGTATTGAGATAATTTTAAATTAAGAAATAATTATGGGAATCAACCAAAGCTTAAAGATGAATAATTATTAGTATTCTTACTGTATTTATTCAACTGAATTATTAGAAAAAAAGTTGAGATATAAATCAGAATTAAAAAAATTTAGACACCCAAGTCAAAGAACTTTTTAATCAAATTAATCTTCAAGAAGTCAATAAAAAAATTCTCTTCTCGTGTCAGATAAAATTTGTTTATACTGTAATCATAAAACTATTTTGTATTTATACAGATTTTCTATTGAATACGAATTGAAAAATTCAGAAATTCAATAATTCAAATCTAATATTTATCCTGACTCCTGACTCCTGAGTAATACGATAACTAATTATCCAAATTCTATATCAGGATGAAAGAAAAATTGGTTTCAAAATAATAACAGGTAAAATTTTTACGGCTTTCGGGATTAAACCAAAAGGAAAATCGAGAGTGGTTATATAAGTTAAGTATTGATGGTTTGATGATTTAGTTTAGCTTTTTGCTATATTGTCATAGTCTTTGTATTGGGTTTTCTAGACTATGTGGGAGTTGCAAGATAAAATTACTTTAGGTCAAATACATTTAATTAGTTATAAAAAACCTTCTTCCTCATATATTGTCTAAGTCTTCCAACCCTATCAATTTTGCTATTACCTATTCCCAAGCATTTTTCCGTATTCAAGCCCACAGAGATTACTAGGTAAATAAGTAGGTAGGCATAAATAAAGGTTAAAATAAAAAACATAAAAAAGAACCTATAACCCAGTTTCCAAAAGGTTTTCACCATTTTGAATTTTAATTACTATTGTACCGATAATTAAGCCCACCTACTTATCTGACGAATATGAAGCACGAAGATAATAACAATAAATAATGTCGGTCAAATGAATGTCCCAAAAATCTTACTCTAGGGATTTGAGTAATTTCCTCTGAGAGCTTACGCGAACGTCAGTCGAACTCTGCTACTAAAACCTCAAAGACGAAGACCTAAGCCTAACCCTAACCCTAATCTGATATCAGCAAGAATAGAGAGCGTCAAGCGCAATAGCCAAGAGTTTGAAATCTTACGCAGACAATGGATAGCAAAGAGAACTTTTGCATGGTTACTTCAGAAGCAAAGTTTAACTTTACACTATCAGCAACTCCCAGAAATTAGTGAAGGTCTGATTTACACCACGATAATTAGATTAATGTTACAAAAGCTTGCTACTAAAAACTCAGGGTGTTCTTAAGATTTGTTTTACAAACAGTCTCTTAATATTAATGAGATAAAGTATTTTTTTATCTTCACTATCGTCTATTTCCTGTTCCCTAAAATCCAAAATTTTTGTATTTCACAAATTTGATAAACCCTATATCCACTACTCAGGTATATTTTCTTTTTCCTTTTCCCTTTTTCCAGTACAGCGTTCTCTATTCTCTACCTCCACTCAATATTAAATTAATTTTGTTGATGTACTTACTTTTGAGTTTTTTACCTGTAATATTAGTAATTTTTAATAAACCTATCAAATAATTTTATTGATTAATTTTGTTGAATTTCTAATAACTTAAGTAAAGTTAAGAAACCATAACATTTTCAATCTAGAATTGCCTATAAACCTGCATATATACTCATAATTTCTTAGTAACGACCCTTGACCAAATCTGAGCTTTTCTGCAAGATATAGACTTATAAGGCGATCCCGTCGATCCCAAAAAAATGCTGTTCTTATCGTTTCTATATCTCTAGAAACTGCTAAGTATTCCTAAGCATTTACCCAACTCATTGATTGTTTGAATCGGAAAAGTGCTTCTCAAAAGAAACAAGGAATTATCTTTATTACTTGCTAGGTTTTGGGAAACAGAATAGAAAACAGTAAAAAAATACAAGGATATACATAATGGTTCAAGAACGTCCACCCCTAGAAGAGATGACTTTACGACAACTACGGAAAGTCGCTAGCGAACTAGGTATCTCTCGTTACAGCAGAATGCGTAAAGCACAACTGCTGGCAGCAGTGATGGAAGCTCAAGGTATCAATCATGTCTCATCTGCTCCACTTTCAACACTAGAGGTACAAGAAGAAGTGGAAGCAAAAAAGTTTGAATTGGGCCAAGAAAACAACATTGATGATTTTCTTTCATCAATTGATGAGGGTTTAACTGATTTACCCAATGGGTATGGTAAAAGCCGAATAGTATTCATGCCACGAGATCCAGAGTGGGCATACGCCTACTGGGATATTTCTAATGAACTTAAAGAAGAGCTACGTCGTCAAGGAGGACAGCAGTTGGCTCTGCGTATATATGATGTCACAGACATTAACTTGGACTACCAAAGTCCTCATAGCATTCAGGAATATCCTTGTGATGAATTAGCTCGTGAATGGTACATACCTATTCCGGTAAGCGATCGCAACTATACTGTCGAAATAGGTTATCGGTGTGTTGATGGCCGATGGTTAGTTTTGGCTCGTTCTGAGCGAGTACATATTCCTCCAGTCTATCCCTCAGATTGGATTGACGACCAATTCATCACAGTTAGTTGGGATGAAGATTTACGCGGCAAAACCTTTATGGAACTGGTTCCTGCTAGTCGCCAAATTACTTTTCATGATAATCCCGATGAGATTTATGAAGAAATGTTTGGCATAGCTGAAGTTGAGGAACAACGGGTCGCTGGTTCTATGTTTGGCTCTGTTCAAATGGTTCCGGGTTCAGGTCAGATGATAGAGGAAGGAGTAAGTTCTTATTCTATGGCATCAGGTGTAGGGATGTGGGCATCTGGTAGTAATGTCTCTGGTGCAACTCAAACTATGTCAGGCGTGGGGTTAACTGCTTCTGGAGTTGGTCAAACTATGTCAGGTGTAGGTTTAACTACTT
>NZ_JBNHER010000261.1:0-28316 GCF_050015975.1 Dapis purpurea BLCC-M126
TTTTAACCAGAGGTAATTATCAATTATCCATTATCAATTATCAATTAATGAAATTCACTCTATAACTTTAGTAGTGGGAAGAAATAATATATAGTACCCAGGAATCAAATATAAGAATTTAACTATTCTTGAAAATTCTAGAATATATAGCAGATTCTCCGTTAATGTTCTTCAATTGATAAAAAGAATATTTTTTCCCTGTTCCCTATTCTCTATTCCTTACTCCCTGCTCTCATCAATATATGTACTTTATCAAGTAGGAAACTGCTATAAAATACAGTTTTTTTTCGCCTCCCTGTTCCCTAAAAATCTACAATTTCTCACAATTCAAACAGATATTGCTTAAGCATTCAGTTATTACCTGTCAGCTCTGGTGCTTTTGATACCAATTTTATCTGAGGTTGTACAAGATTATAAAATTCATTAATTTATCTGTCTTGAATATGTGGTCATTATTTTGGCAATCTGACTCGCTTGCAGTTTAATTTCAATTTGGTATTAAGAATAAGAAACACTTACAGTATAAAGTTATATTGATACTTTTAATTATTCCTCAATCTCTCAATACCAATTACCCCAATCACTCAGAGTGATTTAATAACTAATGGTTAATGGCTCAGAGCTCGCTGCTGAATGCTTACGAGATTGCTATAGCTGCTTTATCCATTCAACAATTACTGAGTAAATATTTTTCCAAATATTCCCAATTTTTATGACCATATTCTTCTCGCAGAGCATCTTTTAGATTAGTATCAATAACTAATTCTCCATCTTCACTACCTTCGAATAGATATCCATGAGAAAATATCTGTTGTATATCTGTGAGAGTATATATTAAACTAGCAATAGAATAATGTTCTTCTACCCATTCAATAGGAGTAGGTATTTCAGAACTAACATTTATTGGATTATTAGTGGTAGATGTCATAATTTTATCTCAGTAAAGACCCTGAATGTAAATCAATTCTTTATCTAAATAGCTCATAATACATCATCATAATGATTTATAGACTAATTTCAGTGAAGCTAGTCAAGTAGATATTGTGAGAAATTTTGCTGTCTTTAGTGATTTAGATCAATTGGATAGTTAGGTCACTTGTGAGGCTACGGATGTTTATTAAAATAGATATATTTGAGAACTAGATAAAATGAATCAAAACATATTTTATGGATAGTATTTTTATTCAAATAGTTGCTTATCGCGATTTAGAATTGGTTCCCACAGTTGAAGAGGCGATCGCCCACGCGACTCATCCTGAACGCCTCACTTTTGGTATTTGTTGGCAGTATGGTACGGATGAGGAAAAGGACTATATTAGTAAACTTAAAGGTATAAAAAGTTGTCGTATCATTGTAGTTACTGCTTCTCAAGCTCGTGGTGTAGGTTGGGCGAGGTCTTTGGTGCAGAAGTTATGGCAAAAAGAGAAATATACTCTACAAATTGATGCCCACATGAGATTTTTGCCTGGGTGGGATGTGGAATTAATTAAAATGCTGAAAATGTGCCCCAGTGAAAAACCACTTCTGAGTACCTATCCTCCTGCTTACAAGCCTCCTAGAGAATTAGTTGGGGATACACCGAGTAGGTTAGAAGCAAGTAAGTTTGGAGATCCTGGTACTTTAACTTTAAGAGGAATAGGCGATTTAAGTAAATGTAGCACTCCGCAATTGGGAGCTTTTGTTGCGGCTGGATTTATTTTTGCAGAAGGGTCAATTATTGAGGAGGTACCCTACGACCCAGATATTTATTTTACTGGAGAAGAGGTATTATTTGCTGCTAAAGCTTGGACGAGGGGATGGGATATTTATCATCCTAATCTGAGTGTTTGTTGGCATTTTTATAATACTGGTAAAAAGCGGGTTGTGCATTGGGAAGATCATAAAGATTGGTGGGTGCAAAATAAGGTATCTGAGTCTCGTTTTCGTCAGATTTTGGGAATGGAAACTACAACAGAAAATTTTGGAATTTATGGGTTGGGAAATATCAGAAGTTTGACAGAGTATGAAGCATTAGCGGGTGTGAGTTTTAAGGAGCGTTGGTTTATTAGTTTTATTTAGGGTAGTAAGATTTCAAATGTAAGAAGGAAGTTAGTCAAGTACACAAGTACAAATGTGAAAATTTTTGCCTTTAAAAATGTTAAAAAAATTTTAGAAGCGGGTTTAGTCGAAAGCCTTGAGAAATTAGCGATGTAGTCCTAAAAAAACGCCATAAATTTGTTGCGTTTATTTATGTTCACCTACTTAGAATTGTTATCTATTCGGTCAAAAATCAAGTATTGTAAAATGATTTTATTCGATCAATCTGTAGTCGAGCAAAATTATTTGTATTTTTTATGACTAGGTTAAGTAATTAGGCAAAATTATTTGTATTTGTATATAGGTTACTCAGGTATATTTTCTTTTCCCAGTTGCAGTATTCCCTATTTCCGATCTCTAGTAAATGTTAAATTAATTTTCCAAAGGTAATTATAATCCTGTTGATATATCAGTTCTTATATTAATGAGATACACTATTTTTTTCTTTTCCCTATTCCCTATTCTTTAAAAACCCAAACTTATGTATCTCACAAATTTGAAAATTGCTATATAAATTCATCATAATTCAGTTTCAGATAGAGTACCTTCAGAAATTGTCATTGGTTCAATTTCCATTTCTAAATTTTCCTGATTACCCATTTCTCGTATCCATCTCAACAGTGTATTTGCTAGCCTTGTTGCTATGACAGTTCCTTCAAAGTTAAAATCAGGATTTTGTAAACCTTTACCCAACATTTGCTTACCTATATCTGTAATAAAAACTAATACTGCTCTATTTTTTACCTCAATTCTAATTGCTCCTGATTTTTCTAATTCCTCATATACTCCTTGATATTTACCTATTTTTTTTCCGTATTTTTTCCGTTTAACTCGAGTAGTTAATTCACTTTTTTTTACTCCTATAGCTGTTTCTCCCTCTCCTCCTAAATCCCATAAAGTAAGCAGTAAACGAGTTTTATTTATATCCTCAATGCTTTCCTCTTCAATAATTTCCTTATCATGGTCTAAATTAATACTTGTTTCTGTTTCTAAACTATGATTTTCTGTTGACATCTCCAGATTTCCTTATGTATATTAAATCATTAATAAATGCTATTGAGTAGACTCATATTTTTGTTCATTTAATCTGCCCATGACCAATTAAATGATTAACCAATTTAAAATTAAAATTTAAGTAAGCATTCCGCAGGAAATGAAATTGCTTATCAGCTAACCTTAGTAGTTGTTTTATTCCTTCAAAAGCTGACAGCTAAATGCCTACAAATTAAACTATCAGACAAGACTCTAATAGCTCTTAACTTCAAAATGCAGAAATGCTTATAGAGAGACAAAGCTAAATATTCAGTATTTTCTGTGCCATATCTATAGTTTGACGCATCTTCCCTTCACAATTAATCAATGCAGAAGATTCTGCATTTGTCAAGTCTACCTAACACTTTTTTAACTCCCTGACTTTTAAACAAATAGGGAATCCCTAAGAAAATATTTTCCAAACCATATCGCCCTTGAAGATAGATACTATAGCGCTATGTCTAAGTCAGAAGTTCCTAACTGAGTTTGAGCATTGATCAATGTCTTAACCTATTTGCGTAGTGCTATACAAGGTAAAAATTGATTTTGATTTTTTAAGATCGAGTCTATAATTAGGGTTTGCTGATTAAATATCAAAGCATTTACAGATAAAGGTTTTAGGCTTTTTAAGTGGTGAAAAAGTACCAGATTTTAGCCTGATCAGGCTAAAAAAGTGAGTATCTTGGGTTTGGTAGAGGCACCCAAGTTAAGAGATAATTTTTCCTTTGTAAATCTTCTACAACTCCTGATTGCTTTTGAATTTTCACTACTCTCTACTCCCTACTCCCTACTCCCTACCTTAGCAAAAAGACTTTTGAGCGCAAGCCCTAATTAAACTTCTTCATATTGTTGGTGTATGGTAGATACTACCTCTATTCATCAACTTGACAATTTCTTTTCCAGCATTAGGAATTATTTCAAAAATTCTGGAAATAGTACAGTGACTTTATATTATTCCTATTTTAACTGCTGCCCTATTCCCACACTCCTCTAAATAGCCTACTCAAGAATGTAGAAAAATTTTTGAGATTTGGTATAAATTATCTAATTTGTGGATTTGTGGAAGAACTTAACATAAAATTAGCAGGAGTTTCCTATCGTAATTTCTCATTTAAAAGAAAACTCCTGCTTTTGATATATTCTTAAAGTTTATGGAAAATTTTACTCAAATTTTTCTAATTGGTCTAGTCGTAACCAGATATTCGGAGTGGGTACTTTGCCAAATTTGACAAAAGCATAATCTCCTCTAGTGTCAACAATTTCTCCCTTACTCTCAAATATATAAGGAGGAAACCTATTGTCACTTGCTTTAGCTTCTAAACTATTTTCTAGTTTTTCTCGGACAACGCGAACTAAACTACCTTTTTTAATGTCTGCCATATATACTTTCCAGTTCTTGTTTTTTCTATATTAAATTCTATAGCAAATAAAAGGTTGGTCAGGACATATACCGATGGTAAATCTTAACTTTTCCCATTATTACTTGTTCTCTATTGCCTGCTATAGTTCCAAACTATATCAATTTAATAAATGTTTGTTACAAATGGTAGAAGCAAGGAAGAGAGAAGAATGAATAAACATCCAAGAAAAGATGCAAAAATGATAGATATAGCTGTCTAGAATGAATTGCAGAAGCTATTTTTAAGTATCTCTGATCGAGATTAACCTTTTTGTACCATTCTTTTTTCAAACTCGTATCAGCTTAAGTTCGTTTAATTATCAAAAAATCATATCCTGATTTACCCACGGCAAATAATTTATTCTTTATCAGTAAACAAGCAATAGTTAATTAGCATTCCTCCTTCCTCATTCTTGTTGACATTGAGGACAAAAATGAGTAGATCGCCCCCCCAATTTAATTTTTTCCAAAGATGTATCACAAATGCGACATGGTTGACCATCACGATTATAAACCCAAGCTACACCCCCATAATTACCATTAACTCCCTTAACATTAAGAAAGTTGCTGAAAGTTGTACCACCTGCATCTATAGAAGTTGCCAAGACTTTGAGAATAGCTATATGTAATTGTTCTACTTGGTTTTCAGTCAAATCTTTGCACAAAGTTGTTGGTCTAATACCACTTAGAAATAAGGCTTCATCAGCGTAGATATTGCCTAACCCAGCAATGGTTGTTTGGTCTAAAAGGGCTGTTTTAATTGGTCTGTGCCTTTTGTGTAGTTTTTTACTAAGGTACTCAAGAGAAAATTCTGTGGAAAATGGTTCTGGGCCTAGTTTTTTCAGACCAGTGATAATTTGTGATATTTCTGTTGCTGCTGGTACTCTCCACATCTGACCAAAGGTACGTTGATCTACAAATCTTAATTCAGTGGAATTTTTTTTCCCCTCTGTTGATTGATGACGAAAAAATAATCTAACTCGCGTGTGTTTGTGTAGCCTTTCTTCTGAATTTACCCATAGGAGTTGGCCTGTCATTCGTAGATGTACACCTAACCAACCATCCTGCTTTTGTCTAATCTCGCTAAGTTTAGGGGTTTCTCGATCCCATTTGTAGAGTTGGGCGAGTAAATATTTGCCTCGTCGATGCCATTGGGCGATCGCTTTTCCCTCTAACCCACCTAAAAAATCAACAATAGAAACAGGGTGAGCAACTGTGCGTTCTAGCAACACTTCCCCACCCAATATTTGTTTATTGAGAGTCAGTTGATTTAGACCTCGTTTTACTATTTCTACTTCTGGCAGTTCTGGCACAGTGCTAACTATTTCCTACAGCTTTTTAATTATATAGATACTATAGAGAATTTTTTTCTAGTTAAGCATTTATCTGGGACAGTTTTTGCCTATTTTTGCTTGTTTAATTTAAATTGCTAAACTGAGCTTTTTCTATAGCTTTAGGTTCCAAGAACAGTTTGAGCCTAATTGTTTACCTTTCGGCGCTTATACTTCTACCACTTCATTCATACCAAAGTTATTAGTGTTAACGCCAGATGCACTACCACTAAAACCTGTGTAATTTACTTTATCAAAGCGAACAATAACTGGGTACTTAATGCCACTTTTGTCAACAGAAGCAACTGTACCAATTTCCTGATACCAGTAGGATTCTTTGCGTAAAATCCGAACTTTAGAACCACGTTGAACCATGAATTTTTTTTCCTTTATATTAAGTATGGTAAAACTGTCATCTCATCCTATATCTTTTAAGCCTTATATTTTTTTAAGTTTTGTTGCAATTAATTTAGCCAGGATATTTGAACAAAATGGGCAGGACGACCCCACAAATCTTGAGTAATAGAAATATCTATCACTCTCAGGTTAAAAGGAATAGCAGTTGTGAGATATTTTTGAGCTAAACTGCCCAATTCTGGTGCTAGTTGTGTCGCTACCGTAGCTGCAATACCAAAACCTAAAAGTTGTTCAATTGGTTTTGGGGGTAAAAGCATATTTATACCTAGAGCAAATCCAGCAGTGAGAGTCATTGCCACTGATAAATTTGTGCCACATCTAGGATGTACTGCTAAATTCCATTCTCCGGAAGTAATTCGCTGTAGCGCTGTTTCTACTGCCTGGTTTAATTGGGATGGGTCTATTGCACCGTACAGATAAAATCCTTGTGGTGTGGACATCCCTCCAATTGATTCATTAGAAGCTGCTACAGTTTCTGAGTTTGCTAATTCACTCAGTACCCAAACTGTAGCGTGTTCTAGAGCATGAACTTGTCTAATTGTCAATATCTCTTTTAAACCAGGAAAAAATTCTAGTTGCTTAAGAAAATCGCTATCTTGTGTAGGATGAGGGTAAAAGTCAAAGGGAAACTGATGATTTACAGATGAAGTTGAGGTGCTTGTTGTCATAGTATGTTTTTCTTCTTGAAAATTGCCTATTTTGATAACATTCCTATCGTATTTGTGCAAAAAATATTCTGACAAAAGAGAATAGTTAAGAGGGAATGGGGAACAGAAGTAAAAGTTAGATAATTTTTATCTATCTTTTGAATTTTTTACCAGTGATTTAGGATTGCTATAGATTTAATATTCCTGTAAAAATCGAGATAAATTCCTATTTTCGAGATAAATTCCTATTTTAATTAACTATTTTATCTCAAATAATTTTATGATATGAGTAGAAAATTATCTTAGCTATTTTACTCAAATTCTAGCTTGATTACTGCTTCTAAATTCTGAATATCATAGACATTTATCTGAATTTTTGAGGTACTATATAGGTTCACTGAATAAGTCTAAGAATATTATCGAAAAATCAAGGTATAAAGCCTCTCGATTCATGTAGAAAAGAAATTATTTTAGCTAATTCTCTTATGAAAAAGAAGAGGCAATTATTAATTATTAAATGTTTTCCGTTTGTCATACCCTAGCATTTGGTCATCGCTGACATTAAAATTATTAATTGTTGAACACTAAAAGGCTTATAGATTTTTTTTCTTAAACAAAGTGTCAAAATTATCCCCTTTGCCTGTTTCAAAAATCTTGCACTTCTAACAAACCTAGCCTCAAAAATATCAGATTTTTTTTTCTTACTCCTGTGTATTCCCCATTCCTTCTAACTAGATCCTTCTACCCATCTCCGAAATACTTATTCAGTAGACCCAAATTATTTTTTTCCCTATTACTTGTTGGTAATTAAGTTGTTTCATCAACAGTTAATGCAGTAACAATCAACAGCAAATAGGAAATAGCAAGAAATAGAGATAAATGTATCTCACAAAGAGTGAGAAAGGTTATATTATGTTTGTTCTTGTCTTTGGCCATTACGAAATACTCCAGGAAATCGCTTTCCTTCAGAATCTATAATAATTCCTACGCCATGAGGTACTCCACCCCTTAGCTCCCCTTCATAGCGAATTCCATTAGGATATGTACAACTTCCTTTGCCATCTAGTGCTTCGTTATAAAAATCTCCTTGACACCGTATTCCATTAGCACGGGTAAACACTCCTGGTCCAAAAGGATCTCCAGCAAAGAATTCTCCCTCATAGCGATCGCCATTAGCATAAATAAATTGACCTCGACCCGTGGGCTGACTACTAATCACACTACTAGAGAGATTTTCTACTAGGTTAAAATCTCCAACAAAGCGATCGCCATTCTCAAAAATAATTGTCCCAGACCTAATTTGTCCATTTTGGAATACTCCTGTCACCCTAGCGTCATTGGAGAAGATAAAAGTACCTTGTCCATTAGGAAGACCATTCCGAAACTGTCCTTCGTAGCGATCACGATTAGCATAGACATATACACCAGTTCCTTGTGGCCTTCCATTAACAAAATCCCCAGCATAATTATCTCCATTGGGGTAATTACACTTCACTCTGCCTGTAGGAGGGTTCCCTTCACAAAAAGGTGCTTCTGTTTGTTCTTGTGCCATTAATGGCTGAGGATGGCACATGATAATTATGTATCCTAGGCAAGAACCTGTTAATATTGCTTTCCTTAGTTGTTTTATTAGTAGCAGCATGGTGTTAGTATCAAGCTTGCTGATTTATATATACGGTTTTTCTAATTTCGCTGTTTTCATTATATATTCATTGATATATATTTGTTTAGCTCAAAAAAACATCTTCATATAAGATAGACCTTGATTTTCCCACTCTTACCCTCTCTGGATAAATTTATAGTAAAGGAACAATTACTTCAAGTTCGGATACCTGTAAGATTAAATAGAGCTTCTATCTTAATAACCAAAGGTATTTGGGAATCTTCTTATAAAATTTAAATAGCCCTATAACTTTGAAATCTATTTAATTCAAAACCTTTCTAAGTCTCATAATCTATTAATTTTTAACTAGGAGAGTATTAAAGACTAATCATTACCTTTATATTATTCATCTCTGAGTTTTATAAGAGTTTTGAAGATTCATTGAAAAATTCCCAAACTTTCTGAGCAACAATTTTTTTATTGTTCTTTAGAAGTTATTGGCTTACTTCCAACCTCTTTAGGAATTTCCACACCACTTTGCTCAAATACAACAATTGGTTCAGCTCCCTTCTTCAAGTCAACTCGCTTTACCAATACCTGGCCATTTGCCAGCCTTTGCCCGATCTTCACATATCTACTGGTAGGTTCGGTAGGAACTTTAACAATAATCTGCTTTTGGCTCCCCACTTGTACAACCCCACTAACTTCTATACCATCAGCAATAGTAGTATCTGGTGGTGGTGGTGGTGGTGGTGGTGGTGGCGGTGGTGGTGGCGGTGCTGGCGGAAAACCCGGCCCTCTCCACTGAGCAGGTGGGCTTCCTGTTATAGGTAATTCGGGTAAACTTGGTACTTGTTGAGTAGATGAAGTTGGCAACTCTGGGGGTTTTGGTGGTGAAGATATGGTTTGTGATTGTGTAGTACCTGAAGGATGAGATGTAACTTTCGTCTCTGTATTACTATTACTTCCCAATGGTCTTTGTTGACTGGTTCTTTGTTGTGGACTACTTTGTTGTGGACTACTTTGTGTCGGTGTATTTGATTGAGGGGAAGTTTGCCGTGAACCTAAGTTTTGATTTGCTTGATTAGTTCTCCTTGTTTGAGATGACTGTTGTGGAGTTTGTTGTTGGGAAGTTTGCCGCGAACCTACAATCTGGTTTGTAGGTTGAGTTATCCCTGGTGGTGTCCAAGAGGAGGGAGATTTAGTTTCTGGTAGATTCGGAATATTTGGTACTTGTTGACTGCTTAGTTCAGGAAGTTGGGTAAATATGGAATCACCAGTAGTTTGATCGGAGCCCTGACGTGGAACTGGAATATTTGGTAAACCTGAGAAAGGATCTTTTGTATCTGGAATTGTCGGAATAGAAGTTTGTGTTTGAGAGTTTGTGTTAGTTCGAACTTCTTGCTTGAGGGATTTAGTTCTTTCATTCGGGTCTGTAGAACGAATTAAATCTGTTGATATTTCCGACTTCTGGGGAACATCTGGAGATGGAAAAGGTCCGTCAGTAGGTTTTGGAGATGGAGATTCTGGAGGTTCTAATGTTGGGCTAGGGGAAGCTTGTGGAGTATTCGCAGTAGAACTGTCTCTACCATTGATAAAAGGAAGAGAGTCACATCCACTTATCCAGATAGATAATATACTTGCTCCTGCTGTCAAGAAAAGTTTACGCATTACGATTCTGAAAAATCTAATATTGCACAGGATAGCATTGACATCATACCTACGGATCGCTTGAGCAAAAACTCTAGATTCCTAGAAATGAGGTTAGGTTTTCCGAAGCATTCCATAGGAAGGCTATTCTGAAATAGGGTTTTGGTTTCTGCTGCGTCTTGCCTCTTGGGGAGGTGCTGCGCTTTTCATTTCCCGGTGTGAAACATGGCACTTGATTCCAAAGCCATTTCATCTTTCTGGTTTTGCGCTTGCTCGACAGAGTGAAACTACTAGCCTAAAAATCCTGTCTATAGTAACAGATTACTTTTAGAAGTGCAATATTAATTGGTATTTATCCCAACGGTATGATAATTTGGCTAAATCGTGGTCTACTGAAGTACAACAACTAAATTTTGTTATTTTTGAGGACAAACTCAAAAATAACAAAATTTAGGAGGGTATTAGAGCTAATTCATCAACTTACGTGAAACTGTAGTCTTACCTATACTATGTGATATGTGTGAGGCAGTTAGACTCTAACTTAGCAATAATTCACCCAAGTCTTGCAACGAACTAGGTCTCCCAAATATTTACTTTATTGGGTCAGCTTTTATTCTTGTTGACTTAAGCCACTATTAAAGAAATGAGCTATCCCGCTCTTAGGAAAAACTTAACTTAACTAAAATCTGCCTTTTTGAACCTCAACCAATGGTTAATATTGTTCAGACAGACTGACTATTCATAGTACCTAGTACCGCTACGCGGAAGTCTGAATTCAGAATTCAGAAGTTTTGATTGGTAAGACTTTGAGTATTTTGTCATTGGTCACTTATTTCTGTCATCCTGCACTAGTCTACCTTAGCCAAAGCAAAATAGTGTTTTTGTCAGGTCTGATAAACGATAAAACTAACAACCACGTTCTACAAATACAGAGTTTCTAGGTTCAAATACTGAAGTAGTGGGTGATGGTCTAATACGGCCTTGTTGAGCTATATCCAGACTCTCGTCACTTGGTACTATTCTTCTAACATTTTGTTGCCAAGTAACAGGAGATTTAGTTTCCGGAAGGGTAGGTAGACTTGGTAATTGTTGGCCTTGTATCTCTGGTAATTGGCCTACGGAAGATTCTTCTTGTGTTAATTCTGGCACTGGAATTTCGGGCACAATAGAAAATGGGTCTCTGGTCCTAGGAACAAATATTGTTTCCGAAGGACTTTGATTTGTTGTATAACGATCTGGCTGATTTTCGAGGTTTTCCTTTAGAGATTTTTCTCTTTCTTCTGGATCGGTAGATTTGATTAAGTTAGCGACTGTATTGGACTTTTCCGGAACTTCTACCGATGGAGATAGTGAATCAGAAGATGGAGGGGCTGAAACCTGAGCCAGGATTTGCTGATAAAAATTGCTGGAATCTGATAATCTTATCCCTTGCATTTCCTCATCATTAAAGGCTAGGGATTCACATCTAAGTATCCAGAAAGCTAATATTCCTATACTGACAAAATACAATAGCTTGCTCATTTTTAGGTTTTGTTTCTGTTTAGCAATATTATTTTAGTTTATTGTTAATATTAGGGTTGCTGGTAGTTCCATCATCAAAATTTTTAGTTTTTATCAAAAAAATATCACAATTTCATTATTTTTCAGAATTTCACAAGATTTATTTATCCTTATTCTTTGGTTTAAATTTTTATTTTTTCCTAAGTAATTTTAAAACTCGCAATTATCATAAGTAATCGGACATAATTATGGCTGAATTAGTAAATCCGAATCCTTATTAAATCAATATTTTTACCGTTTTAGTTATACCAAGGACAATCAATGTTTGTTAAAAATAGTTAGGCTGTTTCTAGGAGTCTCTGAGTCAGAATGAACAGCTTAAATAGCAATTCAAGTTAACTATGATAGATGGGGAAGGTGGAATAGTCAGAATTTGATGTTGGTTAGAAATTATTTGTTAAGTAAAGGTTAAATTCTTGTTTAGATTTGCTGAGGTAGGAATCTAGAAAGTTGCTGACTCTAGATGAAAGTTATGGGTTGTAACCCACCTAGATTAACCATTCTGGCTCTCTTAATAAGATTTTATTTTTTATTAGAAAAGATAAACAGAAGCCTACAGTAACGTTAACTTTCAGTTGAGGAGTATATCACTACAGATTTTGTGATTTCTTTCTGACTAATTAGCAGTAGTCCCTTTCCCATATATTCAACATCAACTTAAAACCATTCTAGCGATGATTTTAAGTGAATTTTATAATTTTATTTATTAAGATATTATATAACTTTTTTTTTAATAAAATCAATCCAATTTATCATAGAGAAAAAAATACTCAAGTATAGTATTTTGAGGTATTCATTATAAAACCGAGATGAGGCATAAAAGGTAATAAATTATGAATAATGGTTCTATATCTCCGGTTGTACTAATTATTCTGGATGGTTGGGGTTATCGAGAAGACAAAGATGGAAATGCTATTGCTGTGGGTGAAACACCTATAATTGATAGTCTCTGGCAAGCTTACCCAAGAACTTTAATTCAGGCTTCCGGGAAAGCAGTCGGTTTGCCAGAAGGTCAAATGGGTAACTCAGAAGTTGGTCACTTAAATATTGGAGCGGGGCGAGTTGTTCCCCAGGAATTAGTAAGAATCTCTGATGCGGTAGAAGATGGCTCAATAGCAAAAAACCAAGCTATTGAAAAGATTGGCCAAGATATAATAGAGCGTAATTCTAAACTACACTTAGTAGGTTTATGTTCCCCTGGAGGAGTTCATTCCCATGTAGATCATTTATTAGGTTTACTGGATATGGCTAAGGCAAAAGGAATTTCTGATGTTTGTATTCATGCTATTACTGATGGACGTGATACAAATCCTAAATCAGGAGTTCAGGTACTTAAACAGATAGAATATCATACTAATCAAATTGGTGTAGGTAGAATTACTACAGTTAGTGGTCGTTATTATGCCATGGATCGGGATAAACGATGGGATAGAATTCAAAAAGCTTATGAAGTGATGACCAAAGATGGTTATGGAGTAGGTAGTTCGGCTTCAGAGCTAGTACAAAAATCTTATGCCGAAGGTATAACAGATGAGTTTGTCATCCCAATTAGAGTAGCTCCAGGAGCTGTAGAACCTGGAGATGGAGTAATTTTCTTTAATTTTCGCCCAGATCGTGCCCGTCAATTAACTCAAGTTTTTGTAGATCCAGATTTTAATGGGTTTGAGCGCCAAAAAATTCAACCATTAACATTTTTAACTTTCACTCAGTATGATTCTAGCTTGCCAGTTTTAGTCGCTTTTGAACCTCAAAATTTGAATAATATTCTGGGACAGGTAATTTCTCAACATGGTCTACGTCAGTTACGGACTGCGGAAACTGAAAAGTATGCTCATGTAACTTACTTTTTTAATGGGGGTTTCGAGCAACCATTTGAGGGAGAAGACCGAGAATTGGTTCAAAGTCCAATGGTAGCTCATTATGATGAAGCACCAGAAATGTCTGCCAAAGATGTGACAGAAGTGGCGATCGCTGCAGTGAAAAAGCAAATCTATTCTCTAATTGTTATTAACTATGCTAACCCTGATATGGTGGGTCATACTGGGGTGATGGATGCTGCAGTAAATGCTATTCAAACAGTTGACCATTGTCTAGGAAAACTTTTAGAAAGTATTAGTCAAGTAGGTGGCACAGCGATTATTATTGCTGACCATGGAAATGCTGAATATATGTGGGACAAAAATGGTAGCCCTTGGACAGCTCATACTACAAATCCGGTGCCATTTATACTGATAGAAGGAGAGGGGCGTAAAATTCCTGGTCATGGAACTAGCGTATCTCTACGAAGTAATGGAAGTTTGGCGGATGTAGCACCAACTATTTTGGAAATTCTCAATCTGCCTCAACCTGCTGAAATGACTGGAAAGTCAATGATTGATAAGGCAGAATACGAGCTTCAACAAAATCGTACTCCTGTGCGGGTTGGTTTGTAAGCTTCCTTAACACCAATAATAGCGCTACGCACAATTTAGAATGTTATAATAAGAAATTCAGAAGTAGTTCCTAACTGAGTTTGAGCATTTATAAATGTCCTAACTAATTAACGTAGTGCTATATTAATGAATTTTTTTTACTGCCATTAAAAAATCAGAAGATTATGAATGTTGTTCAACTTGCGGAAATTATCTGGGTTATATCTGCTCTTGGTATTGTTATATTTGTCTTATTACACAGCCCTAAAGGTGATGGGATAGGTGGTATTGGTGGACAAGCTCAGTTATTTACTAGTACTAAGAGTGCAGAGATAACTTTAAATCGAATTACTTGGACTTTATCTGTGCTATTTATGGGTCTAACTGTACTTCTGAGTGCAGGGTGGTTGCCACAATAAGAAGTCAGAAGTCAGAAGTCAGAATTTAACAGTGAGAAGTTAAGTTCCTGCTGTGATTAAATTCGAGGGCTTGAGAATGTCCTAACCTTCCTAGAGACTACTTGACTTTCCCAGACAAATGTCTGGGAAGAATTTTTTGTTTGTAGTGTTGCTTTAGCCCTAACAAAACTTAAAAACAATCGAACCAGAAAACAGACTCGAATTATAGACAGGTAGATGCTTCTACATCAAAAATGTATACACCGTAGATTACTAAGAGAAATTTTTAGGGCATTGACATAATTCCCCTGTCTAGAATAACTGTGAGACATTTTTTCTGCCAGAAAATGTCTAAGTAACACTAAGATAGATAGGGCTGAAGCCCAACTACGAACTATTCTATTTTGATAAATTTCTGCAAACTATTAACTAATGTAGGAGGCCAACGACGAATATTAGTTACCCAGTCAAGGTCTTGATACCGAGGATCTAATCCTATAGCAGCTACCCAGTTACTCTCTGCTTCTCCCTTTTTGCCTTGTTCCCACAGACAAGCAGTTAATGCTGCCCGCATATCAGCAAAGTTAGGATATTTACGAACCAGACCTTTTATACTTTTTATTGCTTTTTGAGTTTCTCCAATTTGATAAAGAGCTAGAGAATAATTGGCACGAGCAAAAGCATATTCAGGAGCTAAGTCAGAAGCTTTTTTGTAATCTTCAGTTGCTTTTTCCCATTCTCCTAATCCTGCTTCTGCATTGCCACGGTTATTGTAAGCAACTGGATCTGTTGGATCTAATTCTATGACTTGATTATAATCAGCGATCGCCTCTGACCATTTTTCGAGTCTTTCATAAGCTATACCACGATTTAGGTAGGGATCGGGTGCTAAGGGTACTATTTCTATTGCTTTTTCATAATCGGATATTGCTTCTTCTATTCTGTTTTGGCTGAGTCTGATATTACCTCTGTTGCTCCAGATGGCAGGGTTATCAGGATATTGTTTTAGGATTTGAGTCCATAGTTGTTCGGCGTTGGCAAAGTCACCGCTGTTACTGGCGTTTAAGGCTTGATTAAATAGATTTTCTAGTGTTTCTAGTTGAGTAGGAGTGATATTTTGTAATTGAGTGGCAGCCATTACATTTGATGGGTTACTCAAGCAAAATATAGAGAATAAAAGAATTGTTATGAAAAGTTTCCGAATTAAGTGCAGCATATTGATAGTTTAGTTATCCGGTGTGTGAGTAACTTTAATAGAAAATTTAAGTATAGCAATATTATTGGTAATTGGTATAACAATTTTTAAGTTCAGGACTAACAGCTTTTTTTTAAGAAGAGGTAATTATTACACATAGGCGTGATAATTAAAAATCAAATCAATTATCGTACATAAATCATTAATTATTTCCCCCTACTCCCTATTTTCCGGAGAGGTCTATTAATTAGGGCTGGCTGATTAAATCTAGAAGCATTCACAGGTAAAGAAAAGCGCCTTTAATGGTATTGAGGGGGTGCAGGCTTTGAGGTAGAAAAGGTTCAAAAAGGAGCGCATTTTAGGCAAGAGTTGGGCAGAAAATCAAGGGACGATTCTTCTGACTACCTCTTCTCTAATTCCCATTACTCCTGAGTTCTGGATTATGAATTCTGGCTCCTGCCCTTACTACTCATACTTATTCAGCAAACCCTAATTATTAATTATTAATTATTAATTATTGAACTACCTATAGTAGAGTTTTTTGTTTTTCAACTTTTCCACCCTAGGTAAGCGTGTAGTAAAACAACTACCTTTTCCTAGTTGACTATCGACAGTAATCAAACCACCATGCTTTTGAGCAATTGTTTGAGCGATCGCTAACCCCAATCCAAATTTTTTAGCTTTGTAGGAACGAGACTTTTCTGCGCGCCAAAATCGTTCAAAGACTTTTTCGAGATATTCTGGTGCAATACCAATACCATTATCTTGTACTTTGATAATTAAATTAGATCCTAGAGGTTTAGCTATAATTTCAACCACACCCCCTAAAGGTGTATAGTAAATAGCATTCTTGATGAGATTTGTAAAAAGCTGTGTTAGTAGGACTTTATCCCCTCGTAAATATAAATTTCCAGCAATTTTATCTTTAAAATCAATTTTTTTTCGGAGAGCGTGAGGGTTGTAAAATTGCCATAATTTTGATAAAAGGGAGGTTAAATTAACAATCTCCCAATCGGGTTGAGTTAGTTTATCAGTACGAGCTAAAATCAGTAATCTTTCTGTAAGACGAGTCATTTGATTAGCAGCACTGCCAATCATTTGAAACTTTTCCGAATCTTTAGAACGTATCCCTTCTGAATATTTCAGTGCAACTGCAGCATTAGTTTTAATTGCCATTAGAGGACTACGGAGTTCGTGGGAAGCATCAGAAGTAAATTGTTGTAGTCTTTGAAAATTTTCTTCAATGGGTTGCATTGCCTGACGAGTTAACCAGATACCACCAAAACCACTTAAAACCAGAGATACGAAAACCCCCCCACCTAACCCCAAATCTAATCTGCGGGTAATGCTTTGCACTTCCGTTAATGATTCACTAACTCGAACGTAACCAACAAATTCTCCACTTTCGTCATCATTAACAGGTGTAGTCAACCCTTGAGCAGGGTAAGGAGAATTTTGTTTCTGAAGAGACTGACTAATATCTAGGGGTAAACTTAAGGGATATTCCCCTTGTTGAGCTAAGAATTCCCCTTCTACATCAAACCATTGTACTGCCTGATTTTGTCCTGCTATAATTTCCTCATCATCAGTTTCCACCTCTCCATCCTCAATGTCAATTCCAGTTGCTGCTGCTCTTGCTAGAGTATTTAGTCTATCAATAAGTTGTTGATTTAGACTGTAAGCAAAAGTGATGCGTACTGTGATAGCAAAGGCGGTTAAAATAATAGTTAATACGATTAAATTAGATAGTAATAATTGATAGCGAATTTTCTGAAACATAAGCAGTTATACTTGAGAAGTAAGAAATAATTTTATTAATAGATTGCGGCTTTGTTGCATGAAAGTGCTAGAAGCATTATGAAATAAGGATTTATCAATAAATATTATTAATGTAAAAGTCTTGTACTGCAAGGATTCCAGGATATTCGTGCAACAAAGCCATAGATTGCTAATATTAAGTGTGGAGTGGAGTAGGCATCTTGCTTGCTAACTCAGTTAAATTAAATCCACTGTAAATTTTAATTTCTGCAAATATATAATATTTTTTTCAATTGTGCCACAATTAATTGAAAAACGCCATACTACCTATTATTATATCCAGCATAGTTCAAACTTATCGTATAATTAGAACAATGAGAATTTTACTGGTTGAAGATGATGACCGAATTGCTAAACCTTTAGCAGAGGATTTAAGACATCAATATCATGCTGTAGATATAGCAGTTGATGGTATAGAAGGTTGGAATTATACTCAAGCTTCTGTTTATGATATTGTTCTATTAGATTTGATGTTGCCTAAATTAGATGGAATTACTCTTTGTAAACGTTTACGCGCTGCTAGTTTTAATGCTTTGATTTTGATGTTAACAGCAAAAGATACAACTACTGATAAAATAATTGGACTTGATGCTGGAGCTGATGATTATTTAGTTAAACCCTTTGAAATTGAAGAATTAGCAGCACGAATTAGGGCTTTATCTCGCCGGACTCGAGAAACTAAGCCATCAATTCTTAGCTATGGAAAATTACAACTCGATCCTAGTATTTGTGAAGTTACTTATGAGGGAAAAGTTATTTCTTTAACCCATAAAGAATATATGATTCTAGAACTATTTTTAAGAAATCCTCATCAAATTTTAACTCGTTCTGCAATACTAGAAAAGTTGTGGGAATTTGACAAAATGATTGAAGTTGAAGAAAAAACTGTTAAAACTCATGTTAATAATTTACGACGTAAACTGAAATCTGCTGGAATGTCAAAAAATTGGCTGGAAACTGTTTATGGTACGGGAGGGTATCGCCTTCTTGATTGAAGAATTTTGCGTTGGTGAATTAGTGTATGATATTAATATTAATTATTTAGGAGTCAGGAGTCAAGAGTCAGGAGGAAAGAAGGAAGAAGAAAGAATAGTAGACGGAGAAAGTTTTTTGTTTGCGCTCTTATCTGGACAAGAAATCATACCTCAAATTAGCAACGCCAAGAATTTAATTGGGGTAATACTAAATCTGGGCTTGGTGATTAGGTAATGCTCTTCAATATTTATGAACCGTACAACTATAGTTTTGTTTATAGATATTTGAGACAAAAGCATTATGCCTTCACCAACGGTGGATTTAATATTCCTTTAACAGACAGTCTCTGAAAGGATGAAAAAAGGAAAGAAAAAAGTTTTTTGACTTTTATAAAATTAACTTTTGACTCCTGGACAGTAGGGACTAGCAGTACTTTGAGATTTTTTACACCGAAAATGGCTTCAAACCCAATATTAGCAAGGGAAATACCTCTCAGTGGTGAAAATACCTGTTTGCGTAGCATGACCTAGGAAAACCTAGATATATCAAGAAAACATTTGATTGAAGGTAAAAAAATTACTGTATAAGCTTTTGAGCTTATTTTTAACCTATTTTTTTCTAAAGTTCCGCTAGAGAAATAAAAAAATATCTGACAGAGCAGGAAATCTTTTCCAGTTCTTTACATTCTCCAACTATAAGTATCTTAATCAGGCTAAAAGTTCAGCTTTAAACATACAATAAGTACCACAGCTTTTACTATTGGCCAGATAAAAATGAACATTCTTATATAAATATTGGAGAACAAAAATGCCATTTCTTCCAGATTTTGACCAAGCAGAATTTGAGCCAGGTGCTGCTATTGATAATTCTTACTTCCCCTTAATTCCAGGGACAATTTTTGCCTATGGTGCTGAAATTGAGGATGAGGACGATGATGATGACGATGATGAAATGACTGGAGAGTTCGAGGATGATGACGAGGACGATGATGATGATGAGGACGATGATGATGATGAGGACGATGATGATGATGAGGACGATGATGATGACGAGGACGATGATGATGACGAGGACGATGATGATGATGAGGACGATGATGATGATGAGGACGATGATGACGAGGACGATGATGATGATGATGATGATGACGAGGATGATGATTTCCTAGAGAGTAATCAGGTCATTGTAACTCATGATACGAATGAAATTGAGGGGGTAGACACTGTAGTTGTTCGTGACGTTGCTTGGGAAGAAGGAGTCTTAGTTGAAGATACCTTTGATTGGTATGCTCAAGATACTGAAGGTAACGTTTGGTATATGGGTGAGATTGCCACTAACTATGAATATGATGACAACGGCAATTTAATTGGCACAAATAATAATAGCTCTTGGGAAGCGGGAGTTGATGGAGCATTACCTGGTTTTCTGATGGAAGCTAATCCTGAAGTAGGGGATAACTACTTTCAAGAGTTTGCTCCTGGCATTGCTGAAGACCAAGCTGAAGTGCTTAGTCTCAATGAATCAATTGAAATAGACTTAGACGACTACGAAAATGTTCTGAAAACTCGTGAATTTACTGAACTCGAACCTGATGTTTTTGAGTTCAAATATTTCGCTCCTGGTGTTGGGCAAATTTTGGCGGAAGAAGGAATTACAGAAGAAGGAGGAGACCCAGAACTCTCTCCAGAATTGGTGGGAATTTCAACTTTGGCAGAAGCGACACTTCCAGCTTTACCAACAGCTAATTTTGAGTCTAGTGCAGAAATTAACAACCCTTACTTCCCCTTGAAACCAGGAAATATTTTTATTTACGAAGGTGAAGAAATTGACTCAGATACTGGAGAGCAGGAAGTTGAGCAAGAAGTTCTATTTGTGACAAATCAAACAAAAGAAATTCTTGGTGTCACTACTCGGGTAGTTGAGGAAAAGGTATTTGAGAATGGTTTGCTAACTGAGGAGGAATTAGCTTACTATGCTCAAGATACAGAAGGTAATGTCTGGCTCATGGGGGAAGATGAAATTGAGTATGAATACGATGAGCAGGGTCAACTGATTTCGACTGAAGAAGATTCCTGGCAAGCTGGACAAGAACAAAATTTACCAGGTTATGTAATAGTTGGTAGTCCTCAAGTTGGTGATGTTTATTACGAGCGGTTTCAGATCGGTGAGGAAGAAGAGCAAGCTGAAGTTATTAGTTCTGATGCTTCTGTTTCAACTGATTTTGGCAACTATGAAAATGTCGTACAAATTCGCGAGTTTTCTGAGTTAGAAGCTGATGAATCTGAATTTAGTTATTATGCTCCTGGTTTGGGTCAGGTGTTAGAGGAGGAAGTTGACGAAGATGGTGAAATTGAATCCTCTGCTCTCGTAAGAAAAGTAGGTATTGGTGAAATACAATTGCCGGATATTAATGCTGTAATCAATGGATCTGACCAAGGCGATCTACTTCCTGGTACGGAGAATAATGATTTAATCATAGCTCTTGAAGGTAATGATACAGTTACGGGTGAAATTGGTGATGATGTTATCTTTGGCAATGAAGGAAATGATATTCTTCGTGGTGACACAAACCAGAACACTTCCGGTGGTGATGATATAATCTATGGTGGTGCTGGTAACGACCGCATCATTGGTAATGCTGGCAACGATATATTGATAGGAGAACGGGGTCACGATAAAATTCGGGGTAATGACGGTGATGATACCTTGGAAGGTCGTCGCGGGTTCGATATTTTGCTTGGCGGTAGTGGAGATGATATTTTGAAGGGTGGTCAAGGTCGCGATCGCCTCAATGGTGGGTCAGGAAACGATACCCTTACGGGTGGCGCGAGTATTGACCGTTTTATCTTTAATACGAATCAGGCATTTGATTCAAGCGTTTTAGGAGTAGATACGATTACTGATTTCGATTTAGAGCGAGATATTATACTTCTAGATGTGACGACTTTTGATGTGATTGAAAGGGGAACTAGCTTTGAAAGTGTGTTTGCTACTGTCAACAGCGATAGTGATGCTGAGAGCGTTGATGCTGTTATTGTTTACAACACCAATAATGGTAATTTATTCTACAATCAGAATGGTAGTGAAGTTGGTTTCGGTAGTGGAGGTTTATTCGTTAACCTTGAAAATCAAGCTGCACTTAGTGTTGAAAATAGTGCCGATAATTTTGTATTTCGGTAATTTCGGGGATGTAGCAAGACTTTTGAGAAATGGTATAACACATTTTTTTGACTACGGATTAAAATCCGTAGAGTCGCTTCCATCCAGCCGTTAAAACTGGCACTTTTCCTGCTTACCAAAATTTTATAGCACTACGCAAATAGTTGACGACATTTCTAAATCCTGAAACCGTTTGACAGTTTACTGTTCCCTATTCCCTAGCGCGTAGCGCTATACGATGAAAACTGCCCTAATATTAATAGGACTTACGCAGAGAGAACAGATATAGCGTTAAAAACTATAACGTTATAGTTTTTGAACTCTATATATAGTACATTTGCGTAAGCCCTGATTAAACTAAGATATACTAAGGTTTTTGGCTTTAGCTTGAATCAATAAATCTGAATCATCAACAAACAACTCAGCAACTTGACTATTTCCTAACTGTTTCAACGCCAACAAACAAGCATATTTCAAGTCAAAAATTCTTGTCTTACTAATACTTTCTCTCAGCAAAGGTATCGCCCGCTCATCTCCTAAATTTGCTAGAGCAAGTGCAGCAGCACCACGAGATTTCTGAAACTGAGGCGCTGTGTTGTGCAGTGCTTCTACCAACAAATCATAAGCATCAACATATTTTAGCCAACCTAAAAGTTTAACTACATGATAGTGAGCGCCATAATCATTATGAGCGCTTTCGGCAAAGGTTGCCATTAATGCTGCTCCTGCAATTTCTGGGTAAACTTCTAAAAGAGTTTTGCCAGCTAAATAACACCTACCAAAATCTGTACTATATAACTCCTTAATGACAAATTCTAAAGCTGGAGTTTGATCGTATTCGTGAACTAATTCTAGATCGTTGGGGCGATCGCGAATGACTGAATCTAAAAAGGGTTCGATTTCAGCAAAGTTAATCTCACCTGTGGGAATGCCTGTTTCTGCTAAGAGTCTAATTGCTCGGAGACGAAAAACCATAGAAACAGGACATTTAGCAATATTCGGAATTGACTGATAATATTTAGCATCAATTAAGTCTTGAATACAACCACGTCTAGCATTAACACTAGAATGCTGTAAAAATTCGACTACCTTTGTCATTTGTGAATAGTCTCCAGTTAAACGACAAATAGTAGCAATCGCTGCACTAGCAATAGGTTCATCATCAGATTCTGTAAATTCCTGAATCTTGGTTATGGCAGGTTTATAGTCAAATTTTGCCAACACCTGAATAATTAAACGATAACTTTGACCAGGTTTTGACAACAACTGAGCAATTTCTGCCAGAATTTCTTGGTCTTCAGTTCCTATTTCACTAATTGCCCAGACAGCATTTTCTACAGTGTAGCAGTCTGCATCACCTAAGCAACCTCGAATTGTGGGTAATGCTGATGTCACATTCAAACGCCCCAATGTTTCGATCGCCTTACGTCTAGCAATTTTATGTTCTAAAACAGGATTAGTATCTTGTATAGTTTTGATTAAAGCATTAATTGAGCGATCGCTGGGAAAATTAACTAAATGACTTGCTGCTACATAACGTTCTGATTTGTCTTCTAATTCTTCTAGGGGTGCTTCTAGCAAAGCAATTGCTTTTTCTTCAGTTAATCCAGGAAATATATTGAAAAAACGCTTATCCATTTTCTTGGCGTGTTAATTACAATCAACAATTAATTTCTTGAATAGATCATATATCAATTTGGGACATAAACATACGCTAAAAGTTTTGTAGAGACATTTCGTCGATATATTGCTTTTAAAACAAGATGCAAAGATCTAAATAATTCTGTGTCGGATTAATTTTTATCAAGCTTATATTAACAGGTTGTGTCTGCATAAAGATCCTCCAAATATTGTGAGAAAATTGTGTTTTTTTTAATCTGGTATTGCTGATTCTTAAGTATCAGAATCTAGTCACTAACTTTGGATAGTGAAACAGTTTTTTCTATTTCCTAACTCCTAAAATTATACCTTCATCTACCAACACCAAAAATCCTTGTACTTAATACTCCTCAGGCCAAAGCAAAAGCAGCTCCCCGTTAATTTATAGCTGTTTTCACAAAAGTAGACTACAGATAAGATATTAAGTATCTTTAAAGTTTGATAAGTTGCAGACCTAATAGCTGTATTCTATGTTAATAAAAATATTTATAATATTTTCTGCAAGTTTGTCAAGCAACTAAGTAGCAAAAGTAATAAAAATTAACTTTACAGGTTTTGCATATCACTTAGTGAAATTTTATTAACTTGTTTATCATAAATGAGATTTTGAACTACTATTGCCTTATATATTTACAGAAGATAGGAATCAAGATTGTATTAATTACAATCTAACTGCTTGTACTACAGGCAAAATCAAGCTTTTTAAGAGAAATATAATTTTTCAGAAAAACTAATTTAAACATGAAGTGTTTAGGAGGAAATGAATGGGAAACTTAACTACATCAGCAAGTCTTGGTTTAGATGCTTTTGAAGTAGAGCCGCTAGAACTCCACGCCAATATTAGTGAAGAAGAACTAGAACAGGTTATCAAAGCTGTCTATAAGCAAGTTTTAGGAAATCAGTATCTGATGGAAGGCGATCGCCTATCTAGTGCTGAGTCTATGCTCCGCAATAGAGACATTACAGTCCGTGAGTTTGTTAGAAGTGTGGCTCAATCAAGTCTTTATCAAAAACTATTTTTTGAGTCTTCATCTCAGTATCGCTTTATTGAGTTGAACTTCAAGCATCTTTTAGGTCGTCCTCCTCAAGAACAGGCGGAAATTTCTGAGCACGTTCAGATTTATAACGAAGAGGGGTATGGAGTTGAGATTAACTCCTACATCGATAGTGAGGAATATATTGAGAGTTTTGGTGAAAATGTTGTACCCTATCCTCGGAGTATTCGTTCAGTTGTTGGGCTGAAAAACGAAGTTTTCAACCGGACGTTTTCTCTGTTAAGGGGTTCTGCTACTAATGATAGTGATAACCGTGCTAAGTTAATTACTTCAGTAGCGGCTAATTTACCGACTCCCATCAAGCTACTCGCTGTGAGTAATGGAGGTTCTTTCGACAATACAGAAAAGCGTTTTAAAATTGAGTTTTCTAGCTCGAGAGCTACTGCTAGGTTGAGCAAGTTTAGTCGTCAAGAATTTGTAGTTAACTACAGTCAGATGTCTCAGCAAGTTCAAAATATTCACAAAACTGGTGGAAAAATTCTAAGTATTACAGAAGTAGCATAATATTTGTCTTTTTTTTCTAATCTACCCCGGTGCTGTAATGGTTGAGAATTACAGTGCTGGTTTTTTAGTGTATTTTAAATATATTAGTTCTCAAATTATTATAGTTTTTCCATGTCTCTAGAACAAACAGATACTTCTCTAGTAGAAACTAGACAAGAAGCAGCCCAAAAAACTTTGTCTCCAGAAGAAATAGATACTTTTCTAGTAGAAACTAGACAAGAAGCAATCCAAAAAACTTTTGACACCAATGATAGGCAACGGTTACAACTCATGGTAGAATGCTTGGGCGATTCCCGGGGAATGGTGCGCTTAGGTTTTGCTGAGACTCTTGGACAAATTGGCAAGCCAGCTACTCCTTTTCTAACTGAAGCTCTCCTCAATCATTCCGATCCTGTTGTGCGACGAGCTAGTGCCAAAACTTTGACCTTAATTGCCGATCCAGATACAGTTTCTCCCCTAGTCCATGCCCTACTTAATGATGAAGATACGGTAGTTAAAGGATCGTCAGTTGGCGCTCTTGCTCGGATAGGAGAATCTGCTGCCCCTGTGCTATTAGAGATTTTAGGCTCGGCAGAATATCCAGAAAGTACCAAAGGTCATGCTGCTTGGGCTTTAGCATTTATTGGACCTGAAGCAAAAGACCATTTGTATCGGGAAATTAATTCTGAAAAAGTGGCAGTTAGGTCTGCGGTGGTAGGAGCGATCGCCAAAATTGCCCAAGATTCGGGAGAAGAGGAGGCTATCAATATTTTAATAACTGCCCTGGGAGATTCCTCTGAAGAGGTACGCACTGAAGCAGCAGCAGTTCTGGGAAATTTAGCTTACAAACCAGCAGTTCCCCGCCTCATTGAGTTACTGAATCATCCTACTAGCGGTGAAACCCGCAAGGCTGCAGCTTTGTCTTTAATGAAAATTCGTTCCCATAGCGCTTTAAAACCATTGCGAGAAGCATGGGAACAGGAAGCAAATGAAGAGATTAAGAAAATTATCAAATTAGCAATTACTCAATTAGAGAGGCAATCTCCAGAAAACGATTCTGAATAAATTAGCTCTTAGATAATCATTACTTGGCTGAAGCAGAGAGCTTTAGCCATAGAGAAATTGGGGTTGCACATTAAAGAATGATAATAGATTTTAAGCTGTACATATTGTTGAGGAAACATTATCCAAAAATATCTACTTTCGGATTTAATCATTCCTGATTGTGCAACGCCGAAAAGTTAATTTAACCTGGGTTAGATTTAAACTTCAACATATCCAAGCGAGATAAAGCACTATTAGCAGTTTGCCGTACATAGGTATCAACAGATTCGTCATTAGCTAACTTGGTTAAGACTTCTCTAGAGCGATCGTCATTAATAGAACTAACAGCATTCAGAATTGCTACTACTAAGCCTAAATTATCAGTCTCATCAAGAACCTCAAGCAAGCTATCTAAGGCAGGCACACCAATAACCCCTAAGGCCATTGCCGAAGCAATATGAACAACGGGATTAGAATCATTGAGTCCTTTTTTCAAACCCTCAATACCGTCAGAGGGGAAGGGAACATTCTTGTAGTTGATAGCTACCTGAGCTAAAGCCTTAGCGCAACTGCTTCTAATAGTTGAATTATCACTGTTGAGCAATGAATTGACTAAAGATGGCACAGTATCTGTCCCAATAGCTCCCAGTGCCTTAACTGCTGCTCGCCGATAGACCGTATCTTCTTCTGCCAAAATTCCCATCAAGCGAGGAATAGTATTTTCATCACAAGTTTCAGCTATTTCCCACATTGCTCGCTCGCGCAAGTTAGGGTTAGGGTGTTTTAGTTGCTCAAATAATGAGGATTGTGTCATCGTTTTCTGAGTAGTGTGACAAATTTAAAGTATGATGCCAAAATAACTAAGGGACTCTTAGTTAGTTGCTCACCTAAATATCAGGCGAGTAACGAACTGAAAGTCCCTCAGTTTTAAATTAAAGCACTTTTAAAGCAAGAGTATCACCCTTGCCTCAATTCCTATATCTTAGGATAGGGAGTTGATTACATAGTCGAGAAGAGCATTGTACTCAGTTAATGCTTGAGCAGACATATCGCGAGGAGCACAACCACGATTACGAGCAAAGCTTAAAGCTTCAACGTAAGGAGCAGTAGGTAAGCTTAGAGCACGATAAACTTCACGCTGACCAGCAATTCCCCACTCATCAAGAGGACCAGTTCCACCAACAACTAAGCAGTAGTTGATCAAGCGTAGATAGTGCTTGATATCGCGGAGGCACTTAGACTTAAAAGTGTCTGTGGAATTAGCTTCACCAGCGTTGTTCAAATAACTATACTTGCTGATGCAAGCATTATAAGCTTCTTGAGCAACTGCATCAATATTGCTTCCTAACTTTTCAGCAGCTTCTAGACGAGCTGCTGCACGCTGGATAGAACCTTGTACTGACTCTAGATCGGAGCTGCTAGGGAAACGACCTGCTGCATCAGCAGCAGAAATTACTGTGGTAATAACTGATTTCATGTCTTTATAACTCTTTTTTGTTGGACTTGATTAGATTTGGATTAAAACTTTTTTGGCTAATCGTTAAACAGCGACAAGCCAATAACTGGATACCTCGATAGGGTATGGCTAGACAGTTTGAGAGAAATTAGCTTAGAGCAGCAATTACTTGGTCGAAATAGCCACCTGCTTCAGAAACTAAGCTAGCACAGCGATCCTCTACTACAGGAGAACCCATTATGCGCTTTTTACCTCCTGCCAATTCGTCACTTGGTTGATCTTTGATGTGAGCTGCAGCTTGAGCTTTCATAATTTGAACAGCACGAGCAGTAGATTGAAGAGGTACACCTAAAGCAATATAAGTTTCTTTTAAACCATTTAAGCAACGGTCATTGAGAACGGAAGCGTCACCAGCTAGTAATGCATAAGTAACATAACGTAGGATGATTTCTCCATCACGCAGGCAAGCAGCCATGCGACGGTTAGGATAGCAGTTACCACCAGCTTGGATTAATCCATCGTTTTCGCAGATCATACCAGCGATAGCATCAGATACCATGCAGCTTGCGTTGCTAGCAATAGCATTTACTGCATCAAGACGTCTGTTGCCTTGAGCAATAAATTCTTTTAAGCTAGCTAATTCGTCTGTACCAATAGGAGCAGTTTTGGTATCTGCTGTAACTACAGCTTTTGAAAAAGCATCTAACATTGAGCTCTCCTTACTTTAAAAATCGTTTTTTCGTAACCTTGAGTTAACTATCTAACAAGAAGGTCTGTTTTGTCTCGCTTTCTGAGTAAGAAAGTAATATTTCGTAAAGAAGTAAATATTTGTTACGATTTTCTAGTTAATGGGGTGTCAAGAACATAAGATAAGAGCCAAATATTTTTTACTCTTTACCCAATTATTAATT
Source organism: Dapis purpurea BLCC-M126 (assembly GCF_050015975.1). Lineage (NCBI taxonomy): Bacteria > Bacillati > Cyanobacteriota > Cyanophyceae > Oscillatoriales > Microcoleaceae > Dapis > Dapis purpurea. The sequence goes on from NZ_JBNHER010000261.1 coordinate 28,280, forward strand.
ATTAATAATTAAATAATTCTGGTTTAAAGCCTCCCCT
>NZ_JBNHER010000262.1:0-6278 GCF_050015975.1 Dapis purpurea BLCC-M126
GGGAACGGAGACCTCGGCATCCCATCCTAACGGACTGCTCCGCTTTCCGACCGCTGTCTTGGTTGATTGGATATGGCGAGGGGACCTCGCCATCCCTCAACCGCTTTTTCCCCTATCCAAGGGGAGGCTTTAAACCACAATTATTTAATTAACAATTAATAATTAATAATTCGGTAATTAGTTATTGTATCCCGGAGGAGTCAAGAGAAATATTGGAGTTGAACTATTAAATTTTTAAATTCGTATTCAATAGAACATCTGTATTAACAGGAGGTGATTTTGCGATTACTGTATGACAGGATTTTATATAATACAAATTTGCCAAAAGAATATTAAAAACACTATAGAGTCTGAAGAAGGAAAAAGGTAAGATAGAAGGAAAAAAAATGATCGATTTTCTCTCCCCAAATCAATAAATTTGTACAAAAAATCAGCAGTTATAATAAGAGCTACCTTGATTTTTAGCCAACATTTATCACCGCTTATACAATACTAAATTTCAATAAAATAGTTAGATTCAAATAACTTACAAAACTATTAAAATATTTCCTTTTCTCCTATGAACAAAAACTTTGTAGGAATATTTTTTTCAACTCGCCTAATAGACATAGCAGTAAAAAAGAATGTAGAGACATTCCATAGAATATCTCTACCAGGGTTACTATAAAAAGCTTCTTAATGTCTGGAGATATCTTTATATTTATTGCCCAAACTCCTCAGCTAAAGGCTCATCATTTTCATCAGCAAGAGTTGCAACAATAGTAATTGCCCGCGAAATTTCTCCTGGAGATAATTCCGCTACAGTACGAGTTGCCACAACAACAATTTGATTGTCCACAATGGCAAAATGCGATTCCATCGTTGATAACCAATTCATTTGTAACAACCTACGCATCAACTCTGGTTCATTTTTAGCAGGCAACTTCAATACATAAGACCAAACTGTTAAACTATCATCATCAGTTTCTCCAGTCAGTCTGACATATACATCCACACTACCATATTTAAACTTCCACAAATGGCCAGCTTCATTTTGAGCCACCATTACCTTTTGCTCTTCTGCCATACTGGCAATGACAGTCTCAATCTCTTCTATATAGCTAAGAGTAGTTTCATATTCGGTTAGTTCGTTAATATTTGTTTCCTCAGTAGAAGCCTTGTCCACAGAAACAGTTTCAGGATTGTTAGTCGTCATAATTACTTATAGCCATAGTCAAATCATCTATTCACCAGTTTAAGCCTTGAACTTACACTTATACCAAATTCATATATAGTGTAGCTACATCTTAATCAGTTGTTTATGCCTACAGCTTCATACTTCATATCTGGCAGGTATTGTACAATTAGAACCTTTTTGCCTTTTTTTCTATTTACCAATAAATAATTAATCAATTTGGTTTAAAGCCTCTCCTAATAATTGATAATTATGTTTGCGTTCTGCAAAACTTTCCTATCGGAATGCTACGCATTCATGTCGGCTCTTAGCCGAAACGCTTTTCATGTCGCGCAGCGAAACAAAACTAATTATCCATTATCCATTGTTCATTATCAATTGTTAAAGAGGTAATTATCCATTATTCATTATCAATTAATGAACCCGCCTTTTAAGGCTAAATGTTTTTTTAGAGTTGTTCTAATCCCTATTACAAAAACAACTTCTGACTTCTGACTTGGTTAAGTTTGTGCCAGACTATTCTCTGAAAGAGATTGCAACTACTTCAACTCCCATCAAATCAAGAACTTCGTTAATTTTCAGCAGTATTTCCTCTTGAATTTGGATAGATTCATCTGAATCTTTGGTTAAAATGTATGTGAATAAATCAATGTCAATTACTTCATTACTCAAGTTATCTAGACTAATGCGTTCTTCAGAAAGCTTTGGATGTTGAGCGAGCATAACTCGGAGGTTTTCCATAGTTTCTGCTAATCTTTCGTGGATACTATCATAGCTCAATGAAATTATAGTATCAAAAGTATGTTTATCACGCTGACTATGATTAACTATTTGGGATGTAGAAACTACTGTATTGGGGACATAAATGAGCTTGCGATCTACCGTCCGAATCAATGTTGAGCGCAAACCAATATCTTCTACTGTACCAGTAACACCACCTAACTCGCAAAAATCTCCAATATTCATCGGGCGATTCACAAATAAGGTTAAACCACCAACTATATTTTCTATGTATGGTTTCACTCCTAACCCAATAGCAATACTGCTAATTCCAAAGCTAGCTATTATTGGTCCAACAGCTACACCAATTTGTTTGCTAGTAGTGTAAAAAACTGTTAATGCTGCCATAACTCCAAGGATACGAATTCCATTACGAGCAATGATTGCTTCAAGGGATTTGTTGTCTGCAGGCATATTGGAGATAATAGTAGAAGCAATAGCATTAAATACCATAAAAGCTAACCAAGCCAAAACTCCACCTTGTATAACAGTTGATAGTTTCAATAGATTATCTAGGAGTTGGCCTGTGATATTAATGCTTTTATCCATGAGCAACTCCCAAGTCTCCCCAACCCATAGCGTAAAAGTTGGCAATAATAACCCTAACCATGCTTTTTTTTGTTCATTGGTGGTATTAATATATTGTCGGAGTAAAAATGCTACCCCTAAAATACTAAAAAACAGCATAGAGCTAATAACGCCAAGGCTGAACCATTGCCAAATAGTCTGACCTCGAATCAATTTACTTGTCCACTTAGGCAGCCAGCTATTCCACTTGGGAGGCAACAGATACCCAGGTGTAGTGATATAGAAATTGTAGAACTCAGGGGAGGTTTTCCATGAATTAGATTCATAATAAGGAACTTTTTCAGTCAATTGATAAAAGTTTCTAATACGCTTCACTGTTTCAGGTGAGAAGAGAAATTCATTTACATTAAAACCTTCCTCAACTAACATAATTGCAATCTCAGTTCCTGGAATTTCCCAGCGTTTCAAGTCTTCTTGTTCAACATCTTTCCTGCTAGGAATATTATTGCCTTTAGGCAATTTAAGGCGGTCTAAGACTTCCTTGAGCATTAAGGCATATTCTGTACCAATATCTTGACGACTAATTGGGGGTATATCTACAAGATTCAAGGTATCCACCGCCCGTCTTAGTGCCCACTCTGCTTTCTGGCCTTTTTCTTTGACAGCCCGAGAATGCCATAATCCCCCCTCTTTTTTTGACTGCTCTTCAGCTTCCTGGATTAGCTGATAAGCTTCATTCATATTCCTCATAAATCCTGAAAGGGTGGCACGGGGACTATTCGTAGCTGGTGGTCTGAGTGGGTTCTGGTATGGGGTTGGGGTTGTCGTCCCCATAACAATATGCTGATTAAGAAGAATTATTATTAAAACAGCAACAGTTCTTAATAATAATTTTTTTATTAGTCTCATCATTAATGTTTGCTAGAAGGGAGTAAAATTGCTTAGTGGTTTATACCAATTCCTATCAGGAGTGAGGTACAAAATTACCGATTTTCTTAAAACCTTAACAGGGAAGAGGAAAGAAAACAAGACAAGCGACTTTAAGCGACTTGACTAGCATGATAAAGACTATATATATAGGCACAGGAAAAATTTTTGGCTATTAACTATATCATAAAAATGAGAAGACAATCCTTGATATTTTCTAGCCAAAACAATTCTTGATTATCTTCTAGCAATAAAAGTTGTTTACCAATGGATAGTGTAGACTCCGAAGAAGTAAAAACCCAACTGGGAAGAAGGTAGAACAATAGTAAATTTTATTGCCCAATCAGCAGATCGAACTTTATACAAAAAACAAGTACTTATACAGCAGTGTTGGATTTGATAAAGTACAATTTTTTAGGACTTTAGGCAACATACAGCAGAGAATTAACAAATTGTACCTCACCATCGGCGCAAAGTCCTGTAATCAATATCCCTAGCTTAAACGTTTATCAAAGTGATATGACGGAATAGGTCATAGGCGATATTCAAGAATTTAGAATTAAGAATTACCTCTCCTTGAAAAGAAGAGGATTGACGAACAGGAAAATTTTTATTTATTATCCCCTTAAAACGGGTGGCTTTAAACCACAATATTTCGGTAAACAGAAGGATTTCCTAAGGTATTTGCTCAGAATTAAATCAGGAGTCATAAGTGAGAATACTGATGATTTGATAGTGGAAATTATATAGGGTTATTGTCAGAAATATCTGCAAAATTATAGAGGTATTTTTTCTATAAAAATATAACTGGATTTCAGATGATATAGCTGATATGAAAAAATTGTTATCAGCTATATAATTATGTCTTTATTATCAGGATTAAATATTAGGTTTATAACCAACCCAATATTTACTGACAAAATGAACTTCAGTTGCAATATTTACAAAGCCTGCTTTTTCTAAACGTTCTTCTAAATTATCCTTAATGTAATCTTTATAATAAGGTTCATGGAACATTGCAGGAAAATTTTCTAACATGGTGGCAAAATCAGGTTCATCAGAAGCTTGAATTGAATCACAAATTACAAAAACGCCTCCTGGTTGAATTACTCGAAAAGCTTCTTCTAAGACTTTTTGACGTACCATTGGAGGTAATTCATGGAAGGTAAATACACAAGTTATTCCCTGAAAATAGTTATCTAGAAAAGGTAAATTCTCTGCATTTCCTTGCAAAAGCTGAGGTAGGTCTCCCAACTCTTCAGATAGTAATTTATTTGCTTTTTTCAGGTAAGCAGGTGATAAGTCATTACCATAAAGAGAAGCTTTTGGCAAGGTAGCCCGAATAAATTTTAATGTTCTGCCAGTACCACAAGCTATGTCTAAAACTCTTAGTTGTTGGGGAGCAATCGCCTCTAAGTTTTGCCCAGAAAATAATTTTTCTAACCCCATTTTTAATGGAGCTAAAATTCGCCTGCGCATCGCATCAGCAGTACCAGAAAATAAAATTTCTACCTGTAAATCATAGAGATTAGCTGACATCTCGCTTAAGTATCCATTTGTTTGATAATGGAAATTTTGTAATAATTAGGATAATCTTGAGTATCTATTTCTTGAGAAAACTCTTGATATTTCTTTTGTTGAATTTTTTCCCAAACGCTAGGCATATCTAGCCAAACATTAGGATAATAACTGAAAAAATCTGCCCATGGATTATCAAATATAATATTAACTGGATATATGCCTTTTTCTCCATCTGCTAAATCTTTTTCGATGATTTTATCAATGCGTTGCTGCATTTTTTGGAGAATTTCAGCAGACAAAGATTTGGTATTTAGTTTGAGGTTTGGATGAATAAAGTTTCTCAGCTGAGTAGAAATTCTTTTGTGAGCTAAAGCAAAGTAAATTTTACTTTGTTGAAATGTTTGATAAGTAAGTTTTGTGATTGTATCTGGCATGATGATATTATTATTTTAATAATTATTTTGAACCTGATTTTTTCCAGTTTTTAAGTATAGCAAGACTTTTGAAAATTGGTATAATATCAAATCTAGAGTAATATCGGTATAATTCATACTTTGTAGGGGTTTGGTCACCAAAACACCTACCAAATTTGGAATTTTTGCCAATACTTATGACAGAGTTTCATGCTTTAAGGCAAGCAGACTTGGTACCAGACTCAGAGTAAAAATGTTGAATAAAAAGTCATGTTCATAGGCGAAGAGAGACTTACAATCTTTATGTTATCACAATTTTGTTGAGGATGCAGCCGAAAATCCTTTTACGCCGGATTTTTTCTAGGTAACTCTCAGAGAATGAAAATGTTTGTGATTTTTCACTAGGTAGGGTTTGCTGATTAAATCTCAAAGTGTTTACAGATAAAGGTTTGATGATTTTTAGGGGGCGAAAAAAGTGCGCCTGTTTCAGTTGATTTCGCTCAAAAAGCTAGTATTTTGGGCAAGAGTTGGGCAAAAAAATTACTCCCCCACTCCCCTACTTCTGAAAAAAGACTTTTTCAGCAAACTCTAGCTAGGGAGTTATACCAATTTGAAAAAAGAATGTTACAAATAGTAAGGGCAATAAAAAGATTTTACAGGATATTTACCTTTGACAAAAAATATGATTTCCCAGTTAAAAAATGATATAGAAGCTATTCCCATATGACTCCTGACTCCTGACTCCTAAAAAGCTCCCTAGCAATTTGTAGCAAACATTTATTATAGCGGTTTTCACAAAGGTAGACTACAAAATTTCTTCCTTCTTCTTTCTTCCTTCTTCTTTCTTCCTTCTTCCTTCTTCTTTCTTCCTTCTTCCTTTTTCCTTCTTCCTTCTTCCTTCTTCCTTCTTCCTTCTTCCTTCTTCCTTCTTCCTT
>NZ_JBNHER010000263.1:0-1854 GCF_050015975.1 Dapis purpurea BLCC-M126
GACTCCTAAAAAATACCCTGTCTATTTGTAACAAACATTTATTAAATTGGTATAACCCACCGAATATACAGAATATTAAGCACTATAACTGTCTTTATCTTTGCTTGTAAATTCACTCTCTAACTAATTATTAGTTACAAAAAAGTTTTTGTTTGTAGTTGTGCTTTAGCACCATAAATCTAGCAGTACTAAAGCGCGACTACAAGTTTATATTAACGGAACATGATATAATTCAGTCCTAACTCATTGACAAAACCTAAGAGCTATAAAAATTATGCTGAATCTAACAGAACGTTTTTCGTGGCAAAAAATTTTCTTTCCTGTGGTTGCTTTTTTAATGGCAATCTTTTTCTTATTGCTAATAGCAACACCTACTGCTTTAGCAAATCTGAATGATGATAGATTTGATGGTAATATTTTTGCTCTTTATGCTGGTAATGGTTCTATTGTACCTGCTAAAGTGACATTAAAAGAATCTTTAAAAAGTTCTAGACCAGCACTACTTGTATTTTTTCTAGATGATAGTAAAGATTGTAAACAATTTTCGACTGTAGTTTCTCAACTTCAAGAATTCTATGGTCGTGCAGCAGATTTTATTCCTGTTAATGTAGATGCTATGACTAATTTTGTCAGTGATGAATCTACAAAACCAGCTTATTATTATCAAGGGTTTGTACCTCAAACTGTTTTAATTAACCAAGAAGGAAAAGTTGTTTTGAATGAGAAAGGTCAAGTTGGTTTTGAAAAGGTAGATGATACTTTTAGAGAAGTTTTTGATTTATTACCACGCTCTGAGTCTGTTGAACTTAAACGTAGAATTGTTAATGAGATTAATGTTGAATTGAGGGAATAGTGGAATTGAGAATTGAGAATTGAGGATTATGAAGTCAAATTTTTGCTGTAACTACTAAACTACAATTGTCAGATGATAACGGAAATATTTTCTGGCAACTTTTTTATTAGTAGTAGTGATCGCACACGTTAAAAAGAGGTATTAGGGAAAATAGAAACCAGACAAAGATGGAGAGTGTTTTTCAATCTTTTTTCTTATTACCTCTCTCCTACATCCTGAAGACTACTCAAAAATTTAATCAACGTATAGATATAAAATAAGTTGTATGAAGCAAAAATTTCAGTATTTTCACTCTTTATAACTAAACAAATTTTGAGTATGCTTAAGAATATAGTCTAATAATTAATTGCCAATTTTACTTAAACAATTAAAATTAAAATATGAAAACAAAAGTAGAATTAAGTAAAAAAGAAAGAAAACAAAAGATTCGTATAATAGCTAATAATTCAGGTATCAGACAAGAGTATCTAGATTTAAAGCTGACAGATGACGATATCTTAGAAGTGTATGATAATCTACGTCCTTTGCAAATTGTCAAATCTGCAAATACTTATAATAGATATATGTTAAGTGAAAGCACAGGTAAAGCAAATAAAAAGGCAGAGTTGGCAGAAACTAAAGCAAAGGCAGAAAAACAAAGAGCAGATCAAGCTGAGAGCCAACTACAACAATTTTTAAATCCTGAAAATTCTGAGCTTCTACAAATAGGTAGATGGTTACAAAATACACTATCTAAAGTAGGTAAAGAGCGTGCTAAACTATTAAATGAAAAAGACTTAGTGCATAAGACTGACTACGAAAATGATGTAGAAGATTTAAAAGATGCTCTCGAAGAGCATCAACAAATTGCAGAGGAAGTTGTTTTAGAAGGTCATCAAATAAAAAAAGAAGTTAAGAGTAAGTTTGATGTATTGAAGCAGCAACAAAATATGACAAAAAAATATATTCAGGACTTACGCAAAGACACTATATATAGCGTATACTAAATAGAGCGATGTAGC
>NZ_JBNHER010000264.1:0-7548 GCF_050015975.1 Dapis purpurea BLCC-M126
TTTAACCAGAGGTAATTATCAATTATCCATTATCAATTATCAATTAATGAAGCAGTACCGCTATATATAGCTTATAAATTCGTCATTATTTCAGATTAACCCACTATAATTAGTGCCGTTGCGTAAGTCCTGAACTTATTATTTTGGCAGGAGGAATTAGTCTCCAAGGAAAATTAAAGTTATGAATAAAAAGGTTATTATCTAACCTTAGTCGTTGTTTTATTCTTTCAAAAGCTATTAGGGTTTAGTATTCCCCAGGAAAAGCTGAATGCTGACTGCTAATAGGTGAATACTTACATTTTTCGGTAAAAACCTTTGCTGTATAAGGATTATAGTTATTTAAGAGTTGAATCCATGGAACTATATGTTCTGTCTTGGTTTAAGTAATTTTGTCCATCTATTTAGCGACTACTGTATAGTATTCTTAAATTTTGACAAAAACTCTTGACTATGCTTCTCCGATATCAGTAAGACTGAGGTAATAGTAAATCATAGAGACTATATTTTTAAATATTAGTTTTTATGCCTATTTCTATTAACGCCAACCATTTTCTGCTTGCTGCAATACATAAGCTGATACAGTTTCAATTTCTGCTGGAGTTAAACGTTCTTGATAAGCTGACATATTATTTTTCCCATTCTTAACTAGATAAGCGATCGCCTCTAGAGAATCTAATTTGTTTCTTTTCAAAGTTTTTATTTTTAAATTCTTCCCCCGTCTAACAATATTACCTCCCTTCACATGACAACCTACACAATGAATCTGAAAAAGTTCCGCACCTTTTGTTGTTTCTGCTGCTAATGCAGTTGGCATTTTTATAATATTGATGGATATAAATATTAATAAGCAAGCTGTAATTATTTTTTTCATTTTTTCCTTCGTAAATTCAATTATCAGATGTTAGTTTTGTGAAATATCGAAATACTTTCCCAGGTAGATAGAAAAGATTTATTTAATCTGTATAACTCTTGATTTATACTTCCAAGATAATAATTTAATAGCTAATAGCTGAATGCTTACAAAGTACAATATTTTAGGTCTAAAAGATTCAAGAAGTTACCATTTTGGGTTAACTAGAGCAGAAAAATTAAGGGACTATTATTCCTACTAATTCCTCTATGACTCGCATTTTTCCTGACTGCCTCTCCCAGGGGTGGTTAGGGGTAGGTTGACTCCTGCCCGAACCCATGCATACTTTTTCAGCAAACCCTAACTATTAATTGTTAATTATTAATTATTGAATCAATCTTTGTTTTAATACACCTGCTAAACCTGCTATTGGAACTTTCATTTGTTCACCAGTTCGTAAATCTTTTAAACTACACATATTAGCTGCTGCTTCCTCAGAACCAATAATTATACAAAAAGGAATATTTTGCTTATCAGCTTGTTGTAATTGCTTCCCAACTCCACGACTATCAAAACTCGTTATGACATTCATTCCACTCTGACGTAACTTTTGAGAAACATCCAAATAAGTTGGCATTAAATCTTCCTGCATATTAACAACCATGACTGTTGCTGGAGTAGGAGCAAAAGATTCTAAAATACCTGCCTTTAACAAACGACTCATTAATCTAGTTAAACCAATAGAAATACCAACTCCTGGCATTTTTTCCCCAATAAACATTCCCACTAATTCTTCATATCTACCTCCAGAACAAATACTTCCTAAAGCTTCATGTCCGATTAAAGTAGTTTCATAAACTGTGCCTGTATAATAATCTAATCCTCTAGCTATTGATAAATCAATACAAAAACGTTGCTCTGAAACTCCCAAATTTCGCACGCCAGAAATTACTGTTTCTAATTCCGAAATTCCCTGACTCAAAACTTCAGAATTATCCAAAGTTCCTGCCATAATTTTTAGTTTATCTAAAACATCATTAACTTCACCTTTAACCTTAGTAAAATCCCAAACTTTTTCCACTTGCTCTTCAGAGAGACCAATTTCTGTTAAAGCTTTTTTGACTTTAGCTTCTCCCACTTTTTCAGCAGTATCAACAATCCGAATACATGAGACAATATTCTCTGGGACTACTCCCACAGATGCAAAAAAACCAGTTAGCACTTTCCGGTTATTAATTCTGATGATAAAATCTCCAATATTAATTGCCTCAAAAATTTCAGCAATAATTGCAGGAATTTGAGCATCATATAATAGACTTAATTTTCCTCTGCCGACAACATCAATATCACATTGTCTAAACTGACGGAAACGGCCATCTTTTGCTCGTTCGCCTCGGAAAACTACATCCATTTGATAACGAGCAAAAGGAAAATTTAGGTCATTCAAATGCCGAGCAATATAAGCAGCTAAAGGAACAGTTTGGTCAAATTTTAACGCTCTTTCTTCTGAGCCATTATCTCCAGCTTTTTCTTTTTCTGCTTGACGATTTGGAGGTAGAATTGGAGATAAACCATAAACAATATTATCCCCTTGATTTCCTTTTGCTTGCAAAACTTCTAAACGTTCCACCGCTGGAGTTTCAATAGGTGTAAATCCGTAGCGTTCAAATACCTGACGAATTGTATCCATTAGATAAGTTTCCAATCGTTTTTCACCAGGGAGAAACTCTGGAAATCCACTAGGACAACTATAATTAATTTTATCTACTTTTGCCATTTTTATTATTTACCTTCAGATGTCTTTATTCTTGAGAGTAGGGTTAACGAAGTCAGAAGTCAGAAGCGAGTGTGTAATTCTGAGGTCTCCGTTTCCTGCGGAAACGCTTCGCGAACAGAATGTAAGACACACTCAAGACAGTTGTTTTTGTAACGGGGATTTATGCCCCGCTCCAAAAACATTTCGCCTTAAAAGTTGGGGCTTTAAACCCAATTATTTTGGTAACTTACAAGGTTAGGTTTTTAATAGTAGATTATTGCAGCATATACTGGCAGTAAAATTTAGCTAATTCATTAATTGATAATGGATAATTACCTCTGGTTAAAACCGTAACGGAATTTAATTTAAGGAAATATATTAGCACTTTTTTCCCTTTATTTGGAGAGGGTAATAAAGCTAAATTATTCAATTAATAATTATTAATTATTCGGTAATTTTTTAGCGGGTAAGGAAGTAATGCAGCTTGCATATTTTTCATATTCTATACTCCCCACCCTCCCCACACTTCCCATACTCCCCACACTCTTATTTCTTCCCGCCAAAAAAGCCTCCAAATAAACCACCACCTTTATCGGTTTTATTTCCTTTCTTTTCAGTTTTAGCAGTAACTTTTCCAGTTCCTTTCTTTGTACCATTACCAGTTGCAGCTTGTTCTAATAACTTTTTAACTTCTAATGCTTTAGGTTCTTGAGGATTTAATGATAAAGCTTTTTTAACTTGAATTTTTGCCATTGTGCCTTGATTTTGTTGCAAGTAACATAATCCCAATAAAGCATGACCACGACTATGATTTGGCTCTATTTTTAAAGCACCTTTTAATTCCAAAATTGCCTTAGCATAATTTTTAGTAGATATCAAACTTTCCGCCCGACTACAAGCTTGTTCCACCAGAGGATTTTGAGCTTTAGACTTTACCGTTGTAGATTTTTCCTGATTGACAGGAGGTTTAACTGGTGGTGGCGGTGGCGGTGTAGCAACTCCAGTTCTAGATTCTTTCCGCATTAGATAAGCTAAATTCAGCTCACTAATTTCTCCAATGATTTCTAAAGTTTTATCTAAAGATTCATACTGGCGATCGCTCAACTCTTGTAGAGCAACCTTATATTTTTCTTGGTAATCTCCCCCTTTAGCAATTTGTTTAGCAGCATCTGTAGCAAAAGTAATCTGACTACGTTGTTGAGTAACAGTATCACCTAGTTTATTAAGAATGACAAAAAGTTCAGCGCGATCGCTTTCCTTAGAGAACTTATTATAAGCTGGACTTACCAATTTAGATAACAACTGATTAGCAAATTCTTTATCAGTCTCATTTTCAAAAGGACAGGTATCAGGATGTAAACGACGCGCCACCCGCATATACCGTTTCCGAATCTCAGGAAATTTTGCATCTAGAGAAACCCCTAAAATTGCATGATGGTCTGTAAAATCGAATTTGAACAATCCTTGTGTAAATGTAAACATAATAACGACTCCTCCTTATGGAAATTTCATAAAATCTAATTTAATCTATTAGTATTATCCCAATAAGCTAGAGGTGGAGTTTCAACCAAAGCTTGACTCATCAAATCGTGAATTTTGCCATTAGTAGCTAAAATTCTGCCCGACTTTAGATCAAAAGGACTATTATTGTAAGCCGTAACTTGACCCCCTGCTTCCTCCAGTACGACTATACCAGCAGTCACATCCCAAGGAGACAAACCCCTTTCCCAATAACCATCTGCACGACCACAAGCAATAGAAGACAAATCCAGAGCAGCAGATCCAGAACGTCTCACCCCTTGAGCTAAATGACACATTTGACAAAATTCTTTATAGTTATTATCAGTTGTTTCCCGACGATCATATGCAAAACCCGTAATAACTAAACTTTTTTCTAACGTAGTAGTGTGAGAAACAGAAATTGGCTGACGATTTCGAGTTGCTCCCAACCCTTTAGCAGCAAGAAACAATTCATCAAGAATAGGATTAAATACTGCCCCTACCTGTGGCACTCCATCAATTAATAATCCCACTGAGGATGCTGAAAAAGGATATTGGTGAGCAAAATTAGTAGTACCATCCAAAGGATCTATTGCCCACAAATATCTACTTTTCATATCCCCTAACTCTCCCGACTCTTCAGTCAGAATACCGTGGTCTGGTAGATGTCGCTGTAATACTTTGACAATTGCTTCCTCAGCAGCTTTGTCAGCTTCAGTTACCAAATTTCCTGGACTACCTTTTTCTTGAATATCTTTGAGATTACCCCAATAAGACATCAACTCTGCACCACCAGCAAGAGCAGCTTCAGTGGCAATATCCAGGAAAACTTTTAATTCTTCTATACTCATAAAAAATAATTAACTTGATTAATAAAAAACTGAAAATCAATAATTCACCTACAAAATTATTGTTGGAATAGGTTCTAGTAGCGTCTCTAGTTCCTTAAGCAATAGTTAAAATGAAACAGTCTAGTAGTGAACCGACACAGCTAATTTTGCGGATTAGCTCCTTGGGGCGAGTTCATCTCATCTAGTGGTTAAACTCCTTAATTTGTTAATTTGAAAAACAAACCCGCTCCTAAATATTGCAATATTTTAGGTGTGTCATTCCAGCAGTAGACCAACATGGCTAAAAATCTTCATTAATGTAGGGTACATATTTACTGCGAGAACTTAGGGATTGACAATAATTTTAGGTCAGTCCATTAGGTTCTTATAGACTAGAAAAGTTTACCGAATAATAATTAATAATTAATTATTAATTAAATAATTCTGGTTTAAAGCCTCCTCTTTCAAGAGGAAAAAGCGGTCGAGGGATGGCGAGGTTTCCTCGCCATATCCAATCGACCAAGAGAGCGGTCGTTTGCGGAGCATTCCGAAGGATGGGATGCCGAGGTCTCCGTTCCCTCCGGGACGCTACGCGTTTCATGTCGGCGACAGCCGAAACGGCATATCCAACCGACCAAGAGAAAAGTGCTCTTGAATTTCCTTATATTCAATTCCCGTGCGGTTTTAACCTTCTTGTAATTATCAATTATCCATTATCAATTAATGAACTACCACCTTCATTGTTTAAGATTTTGACTACGAAATTCTCCAGGAGTTTGACGCATTGGTTGGTTTGGGTTCCAAATACCTAGCCCCATCAGTCTAGCTTTTTCTTGGGCATTAGTCAGACGTTCCATATATTTAGTATTAGGAAAATCTGGCTTTGCTAGAGCTAAACCTTCTTTTACCATATATTCATTGATTAATTTTCCTCCGAGCCAAACATAAGCTAGTAGGCGATCAAATCCATCTTTCTCCTGAGTATCAAACTCCAATAATACTTCTTGCCCCAAAGTTAATTTTTCTAGTTGAATTCTTGCTTCTTGTCCCCAAGGGTTTTGTCTAATATCCGGGGCCTGAATGCCAATCAAGCGAATAGGTTCTAATAAGGGTACAGCAACAGAACGGTCAGCTATTTCTATAGTTTGTCCACTCACAACCCTTTCTACCCTAGTCATTTGGCCTGATGGTCGGTTTAGGTTTTGACAACTAACCAAAAATATACAGGCCATAAGTAGATAAATTATTTTAGTCTTCATCCAATGGCAGTCCAACTTGCACCTTTCCTTTGCCAAAGTAGCGGCCAAATTGGAGTTCATACACTTCATCTTCATCCTGTGTTTCTACAAATAGGTCAGAACGGGCATAACTGACACAGAGAAGAGCATAACCCTGTTTTTGCAGTTCCAGGGATAGTCCCATTGCTTCAGGTTGATAGATTTCTCCAGATAGAACTCTAACTGCACAAGTAGTACAAGCACCATTACGGCAGGAAAATGGCAATTCGACTCCTTGGTTCTCAGCGCTGTGGAGAATGTAGCGGTCATCAGGAACCTGGACTTTATAATGGGTATTATTTTGGCGATCGTGTATATTAATCTGGTGATAAGAGGCCATATCAGTTATCAGTTATCAGTTATCAGTTATTAGTTAACAGTACCTCCGGCTTGAGCGAGAGGAATTTTCTTTTCTATTGCCTGAAAAAGGGAGGCTATTGACCTTATTTCTTGGTCATAATGTGTTTAGATTTTTAGGTTATCTATCACGATTTAGATATTAGCTTTTGATGACTAGACCAAAACGTGGCTTATACTTAATTTTATGCGATATAGGCCCAAAATCCAAGAGAAAATTTTTTTGTCTGAGGGGGTTGCTAAATTTAGATTAGTTCTGCTAACATAGTTTAATTGTGAGCAAATTTAAAATTAAATAATTTTGCTTCCTGGAGAGGTGGCCGAGTGGTTTAAGGCGCAGCACTGGAAATGCTGTTATGGGGTAACTTATACGGGGGTTCGAATCCCCCCCTCTCCGTTTTTTAACAAAGTTAGAAGTCAGAAGCCAGAAGTTGTTTTTGTAACGAAGATTTTCAGTAACCCTTGAAAAACATTTCGCCTTAAAAGGCTGGGTTTCAGACCCAGTTCTTTTGATCGCTACCTTCCAAGTATTTATTCCTTATAATTATCTGTTTTTATAGTTTAACAGAGTTAAAATGTCTCTTTTTCATTCTTAGACTAGCTTAAGGACTTACGAATTGGGGAACAAATAAAATTAAATTGCCATATAGTAGGTTGAGTTGGTGTATTAAAACAAAGATCAAGTAATCTTGTAGAGTAATTAATGGCATTGCTGAATTAAGCTATGACTTTGAAATTAGTGAGTAGGGAGAGCTTGTCATAAAATGCGTGGGTTACAGGTGAGTAGGTAGAATGAAATCACCGGTTATAGCGAAATTCATACCATGGCCTTTTGGGACTCTTTATTACCGAATAATTATTAATTATTAATTAAATAATTCAGGTTTAAAGCCTCCTCTTTCAAGAGGAAAAAGCGGTCGTTTGCGGAGCATTCCGTTAGGATGGGATGGCGAGGTTTCCCGCTCTTGCAGAGCCGCT
>NZ_JBNHER010000265.1:0-19051 GCF_050015975.1 Dapis purpurea BLCC-M126
ATCAACCAAGAGAGCGGTCGTTTGCGGAGCATTCCGAAGGATGGGATGGCGAGGTCTCCGTTCCCTCCGGGACGCTACGCGAACGGCATATCCAATCGACCAAGAGAGCGATCGGAAAGCGGAGCAGTCCGTTAGGATGGGATGGCGAGGTTTCCTCGGCATATCCAATCGACCAAGAGAAAAGAAATGATATTTCCCAATCTTCAATTCCGTAACGGTTTTAACCAGAGGTAATTATCAATTATCCATTATCAATTATCAATTAATGAAAGTTGCCATGTTGCCAAATTACTGCATCTTTTCGTAGCGGAATTGTCGGTTTTTCTCCTATATGAGCATAAATTTACCTATAAATATTTAACTAGATTCAGCTTTTTGAGAAATAGCCACATCTGTAATTAATGGTAAATGATCGGAACCTACATTTTCACCAATACGACTATTTAAAACTTGAAATTCAGGACTTACTAAACAATGGTCAATAGGAATATAAAATAGTGGCAAATTTGTAGGCCAAGATGGTTGAATACCAAACCCGTTTCGCCCATTTCTTAATCCTGTTTTCTGAACAAACTTATGATAATAAGGCGACCATATACTGGTGTTAAAATCCCCAACTACTATTACCGGAGATTGAAGTTTTGAGACATAATCTGCTAAGACTGCGAATTCTTGATTTCGCACCTGAAAACTAACTCTTGTAATAGGAATTGCCAGATGAGTTACGATTAAGAAAATAGGTTTTCCAGGAACTTTTAACTGAGTAACTAGAGCTGTTCTTTGATAAGACTTAGATATAATTTTTATATTTTGGTTTTCTAGGGGAATTTTACTGTAAATTGATTTGCCAAATAAGCGTTTGCCAAATAAGCGTTTATTGTGGTGATGAAAAACATAAGGATAACTCTGGCGTAAAACCTTTAATTCTTCCGCCCATTTTTCACTAACTTCTTGGAAAACTGCGATATCGGGATTTTCTTTTTTAACTAAAGCGATCGCTCGATTATATTGCTGATTATTAATAAACAGATTTAACTGTAAAATTCTAATTTTATTTACCTCATCTCCAACAATTATTTGTGATGATGGTAAATACCAAGGAACTATCACCAATAAGTTCAACAAAATGCAGCCTAAACTCACAAAAGTCCATAATTTTTTGCGAGTTATTATCCAGAAAAATAGGGTGCAGCAAGCAATTATCAAATATTGCAATTTGAAATGAGAAGTTAGTTCAAATATTTGGTGAAATTGTCCTAGATAACCCGTTAGAGAAAATATAGTAGTAAAAATTGTGATGAGGAGAAAACCACGGCGCGGGATTTTTCTCAAATTAATTCCCTTGTGAATAGGATGATGGAGAATTGACCATTTTAGCTGTATTTTTAAAGGTAGAGAAATTGGCAATTTATCAATTTCATTTATTAACTTTTCTGCTGACTCTGACTGGAATCGTTTTTGATAATATCGTAGAAGTAAACCATCAATAAATACTTCACTAAAATAGTAAGCAGCTAATCCTAAAAATATTACTATTAAGACAGTTACATAAGCGCCAAAAAATATATTTAGCTTGAGAAAAGCTCTCCCAATACCACTTTTCATCATCCATAGATATAATCCTGGTATTCCTAAAGTAATAATTTTCTTGATTATTTCATCCATCAGTTTTCTATCTTGTTTTTAATTTTGCCTGCTGTTAACTGATAACAGGAATGATATTTTTCAGTAATTTATGAGCATAAACTTACCTATAAATATTTAACTAAATTCAGCTTTTTGAGAAATAGCAACATCTGTAATTAATGGTAAATGATCCGAACCTACATTTTTACCAATACGACTATTTAAAACTTGAAATTCAGAACTTAGTAAACAATGGTCAATAGGCATATAAAATAGTGGCAAAAATGTTGGCCAAGATGGTTGAATACCAAACCCATGTCGCCCATTTATTAATCCTGTTTTCTCAACAAATTGTTGATAATAAGGCGACCATAAACTGGTATTAAAATCTCCAACTACTATTACCGGAGATTGAAGTTTTGAGACATAATCTGCTAAGACTGCAAATTCTTGATTTCGCTCCTGAAAACTAACTTTTGTAATAGGAATTGCCAGATGAGTTACGATTAAGAAAATAGGTTTTCCAGGAACTTTTAACTGAGTAACTAGAGCTGTTCTTTGATAAGACTTAGATATAATTTTTATATTTTGGTTTTCTAGGGGAATTTTACTGTAAATTGATTTGCCAAATTTGCGTTTGCCAAATATGCGGTTATCTTGGTTATAAAAAACATAAGGATAACTCTGGCGTAAAATCTTTAATTCTTCCGCCCATTTTTCACTAACTTCTTGGAAAACTGCGATATCAGGATTTTCTTTTTTAACTAAAGCGATCGCTCTATCATATTGCTGATTTCTGTTAAACAAATTTAACTGTAAAATTCTAATTTTATTTACCTCGTCTCCAGCAATTATTTGTGATGATGGTAAATACCAAGGAACTATCACCAATAAATTCAGCAAAATGCAGCCTAAACTCACAAAAGTCCATAATTTTTTGCGAGTTATTATCCAGAAAAATAGGGTGCAGCAAGCAATTATCAAATATTGCAATTTGAAATGAGAAGTTAGTTCAAATATTTGGTGAAATTGTCCTAGATAACTTACTAGGGAAAATATAGCAGTGAAAATTGTGATTAGGATAAAAATAGGCCGCATAATTTTTATAAAATTAAATAGACTTCTTGCAGAAGTCAGGGAATAGGAAATAGGGAGATGAAATTGTTTATTTCATATTCAACTTAGACATTTATTCAACTCTCACCTATTTCTTGTTTTCTCTCCCGCAACTTCAACAATATTTCGTCATGTACTTCCTGGGTAATAGGATATAAATAAGCCAACAATAATCCAACTATTAAAAATATAGTAGGTAAAGGACCGATCGCCACCCGAACCGCTAAAAGTGCTGACTCTGGTTGAATAGGTGGAGCTTCCCCAGGAATAGTTTCAATAAATCCAGCAATATCTAAAGCTATTCCTACCAAAAACAAACCAATAGCTAATCCTACCTTTTGCAAAAAAACCATGAAAGAATAAAAAATCCCTTCCCTTCTTTGGCCTGTATTTAATTCATCTAAATCAATAACATCTGGTATCATTGACCAAGGAACTAAATAAGCAGTTGATACTCCAAAACCTGCTATTACTGCCAAAAAATACATTAAACCAACTTGTCCTGGTTGGATGAAAAATAATCCACCTTGAGCAATTATCCATAAACAAACACCCATAAAATAAACTGCTTTTTTACCTATCTTTTTACTAATAAAACTCCAGACAAATAACATGATTAAAGCAGTACCTTGAACAGCGATCGCCACATTGGGAAAACTCGCTGTTGGTAGCTGCATCCAGTCAACTACAAAGTAAGGCAAAATTGAAGCTGTTAATTGTACTCCCAACCAAGAACACAGATAAATTCCGATGACAAATAAAAACGGACCATTACTAAAAGCTATACGAATTTGTTCAACAATTGGTAAATTAGTATTATTATCTTCTTCCTGTTCTGTCTGATGAGAAAGTGTGCGTTCGCGAGTACCAAAAAAACACCAATATATAGGTAAAACAGCAATTATGGCACAGACTATACCTAACACTAAATATTGTTGAATAGGATTATCTTTGAAAATAGAAAAAATTTGTTGAGCAATAACCAAAGAAAGAATACTACCACCAATAGAAAATGCAAACCTAAAACTATTTAAACTTGTACGTTCATTGTAATCTTGTGTTAGTTCTGGAGTTAGAGCAGCGTAGGGCAAATTAACAATAGTATAAGCAAGATTAAACAAAACAGCAATTACCACATAATACCAAAATAAAACTGATGGATTGGTAGCAGGAACTATCCACTGTAAAAAAAATAAAAGACCAAAAGGAAGAGCACCAAAAATCATCCAAGGATAACGTCTACCCCAAGGATGAACAGTGCGATCGCTCATTACTCCAATTATTGGGTCATTAACAGCATCAGAAATTTTCCCAATCATCAAAATACTACCTGCTAAACTAGCAGGTAAACCAGCAACATTAGTAAAGAAATATAGCAAGAAAAATACTTGAACATTAGCACAAATAGCTGGACCTAAATCTCCAGCACCATAAGCTAATTTTGTCCAAAAGTTAAGTTTTTCAGTTTGAATAGAATGATTATTCATTATTTATTAATTAAAATACAGTATAAATAATAAGTTCGGCTCAAAGCCCGATCAATAATATTTAAGAACTAGCAGTAGGAGAAAAAATAGTTCCTATTATCTACTTTTTTCTTTTTTTGCTTCATGTACCTCCGTAAATTTACACCTCTCCTAATTTTTACAGATATATTTAGTTATTATTATACTATTTATCCTGGTAAAATCCCACAAAGAAATTTCAATTTATTGGGTAACTATAGTTTAGATTACAAAAAAGGTGTCAACCATCGTTTTGTTTCCCACTATATTTTGTTGATTCTCCAATTGATTCTAGCTTTCAGTAATTTTTTACCTCAGATTAGTCACAACAAAAACCCCTTTTTTCACATTTTTAGATTGCTTAACTTTTTGTAATAAGTACCTCTAAGTTACTCCTGACCTTATTTTTTTACTTTTGGTAACTAAGGCGTATATCTGAGAAAAGTTGTCGCTTTCCTGAATAATAATTAATATATAAATAGGACAAAAAAACTTTTAATAAAATAATTTTGATAAAAAATATGGATTATAAAAAGCGAAAAAATAACTAATAATTATTAGGGATCAATATTATTTTGATTAATTACAATTAACAAAAAGGGTCTAAAAAACAAAAAAAATGTAGGTTTGCCTGAAACACAAAATTGTGACAAAAATTATCTCAAAGCTGTACCGCGATGAAACAGCTTAATTGTAGGAGAAATTAAAGCAATGACAAACGTATTAGCAATTCAACAAAGGACTGCCTCTGCTAAAGAAAAATCTTTAATATTATGGTTTGATGAAGTTGGAATTAATGACATCCCATTAGTAGGAGGTAAAAACGCTTCCCTGGGGGAAATGATCCAACAACTTACCCCCAAAGGTATCAACATTCCTAACGGTTTTGCCACCACTGCTTATGCTTACCGTTACTTCATCGAAACAGCAGGTTTAGAGACAAAACTGCGCCAACTATTCGCTGACCTTGACGTTGAAGATATCAAAAATTTGCAACAACAGGGTAAAAAAGCGCGGGCATTAATAATGAATACACCCTTTCCACCAGAACTAGAACGAGCGATCGCCATCAGCTACGAAACCCTATGCTACCTCTACGGTGAAGAAACAGACGTTGCGGTGCGTTCCAGTGCGACGGCTGAAGATCTGCCCGATGCTAGTTTTGCCGGGCAACAAGAAACATACCTTAATATTCACGGAATTAAAAGTGTACTCAAAGCAGCACATAAATGTTTTGCCTCAATATTCACAGACCGTGCCATATCCTACCGTACTATCAAAGGTTTTGACCACTTTGATGTTGCCCTCTCAGTTGGCATTCAAAAAATGATCCGTTCTGACTTAGCTACTTCCGGCGTAATGTTTTCCATCGACACTGAAACTGGGTTTAAAAATGCCGCCCTAGTTACAGCAGCTTACGGTTTAGGGGAAAATGTCGTCCAAGGTGCAGTAAACCCTGACGAATACCTAGTATTTAAACCAACGCTTCGGGAAGGTTTCCGTACTATTCTCAACAAACGCCTCGGCACCAAAGCTGTCAAAATGGTTTACGATGGCGGTAACTCTACGAAAAACGTACCTGTGCCAGAACGAAAGCAACAACAGTTTGCCCTGACTGATGATGAAATTCTGCAACTTGCCCAGTGGGCAATAATGATTGAAGACCACTATTCACAGGTGCGCGGTAGTTACACCCCCATGGATATTGAGTGGGCAAAAGATGGCTTAACTGATAGTTTATATATAGTACAAGCTCGACCAGAAACAGTACAATCTCAAAAATCTAGTAATATGCTGCATACTTATCACTTGCAGAAGAAGGGAAAAGTATTAGTAACAGGTCGTGCTGTAGGGCAAGCTATTAACAAAGGTAATGTGCGCGTGATTCTGGATACAGATAAAATTGACCAGTTTCAACCAGGGGAGGTGTTAGTAACTAACAAAACTGACCCAGACTGGGAACCTATTATGAAAAAAGCTAGTGCCATAGTTACTAACCAAGGTGGTCGTACTTGTCATGCTGCTATTATTGCGCGGGAGATGGGTATTCCGGCTATTGTCGGTTGTGAAAATGCAACTGAACTATTGGAGGATGGTCAAGCGGTTACTGTCTCCTGCGCTGAAGGAGAAGTGGGTATGGTTTATGAAGGTTTGCTCCAGTTTGAGGATGTAGAAACAGTATTGGAGGATCTACCCGAAACTCGCACCCGCATTTTGATGAATGTGGGCAACCCAGAGGAAGCTTTTCGGTTATCGGCAATTCCTGCTGATGGTGTGGGTTTAGCACGGTTGGAATTTGTGATTGCTAATCATATAGGAGTGCATCCTTTGGCATTGCTGAATTTTGACGAAGTAGCGGATGAGGTGGAAAAGGCAAAAATTGCTGAATTAACCTTGGGATATGAACGTAAGGCAGATTTCTTTATTGATCGCCTAGCTTATGGTATGGGAGCAATCGCTGCTGCTTTTTATCCGAAACCCGTCATTGTGCGAATGAGTGATTTTAAGAGTAATGAATATGCTAACTTATTGGGTGGAAAACAGTTTGAACCAGATGAAGAAAACCCAATGATTGGTTGGCGTGGTGCATCTCGTTATTATCATCCTAAATATCAGTCAGCTTTCGGTTTAGAATGTCTGGCACTGAAGCGAGTAAGAGATGAAATGGGATTAGCAAATGTGATTCCGATGATTCCATTTTGTCGCACACCCCAGGAAGGGGAGAAGGTATTAGCCGAGATGGCTAAGTATGGTTTGGAAAGGGGTAAGAATGGTTTGCAGGTTTATGTGATGTGTGAGTTACCCAGTAATGTGATTTTGGTGGAACAGTTTGCTCAGGTCTTTGATGGGTTTTCTATTGGGTCAAATGATTTGACTCAGTTGGTATTGGGTTTAGATCGAGATTCAGCATTGGTGGCAGATGTTTTTGATGAACGCCATGATGCTGTCCGCCGGATGATCCAAATTGCGATTACTATTGCTCACGAATGCGGGCGTAAGATTGGCATTTGTGGTCAGGCACCAAGCGACTATCCTGAGTTTGCCCAAATGTTGGTAGAATTGGGAATTGATTCGATTAGTTTGAATCCTGATTCTGTTTTGAAGACTCGGTTTGAGGTAGCGAAATTAGAAGTTAGAAGTCAGAAGTCAGAAGTCAGAAGTTAGAATTCAGATATTGTCATTGTGAGGCGACAGTAAACAAGTTAAACCTTTGGGAAAATCGTTAATACTAGCCGAAGCAATCTCTATTTCAGGAGATTGCCACGGGGGCATAACGACAAAACCAATAACCATTATCTTTCCCATCCCCCCTCGCAATGACGATTACCAGCTTAACCAGACTTGGATACAGGTACATTTGCAACATCCACTAACGTTATTGCGAGGCGAAGGTAAACAAGTTAAACTTTTGGGAAAACCGTTAATGCTAGCCGAAGCAATCTCTATTTCAGGAGATTGCCACGGGGGGTATAATGGCAAAACCAAGAACTTAATTCTTTCCCATCCCCCCTCGCAATGACAAGTTGCTATTGATCGCACAATAGGTTAAAACATCTATAAAAAATGCTCAAACTTACTCAGGAATTACTTCTAAATTCTAAATTCTCCATTCTAAATTCAGAAATTGTCATTGCGAGGCGACGGTAAACAAGTTAAACTTTTGGGAAAATCGTTAATGCTAGCCGAAGCAATCTCTGTTTCAGAAGATTGCCACGGGGGGTAGAACGGGCAAACCAAGGACTTAATTCTTTACCACCCCCCTCGCAATGACAAGTTGCTGTTTATAGAACTACAAAAAAGTTTTAGGGCATCGTTAGTCAGAGATTACTTCTGAATTCTCAATTCTCAATTCTCAATTCCCATCTCTCGCCAATCTCCAGACGGAATAAACGACGCCCAATAATAAGGATGCTTATACCCCTCCGTTCTCAACATCTCTAACTGCGTCTGTCGCATTGCTTCGGAACGCCCCTCGTTATTCAATACCCGTTGATAATATTTCACCATTAACTCCTTAGTACCAAAATCATCCACCTTCCACAAACTAATTACCTGACTTTCACTACCCGCAATAGCTAACGCCCGACGCAAACCATAAACTCCTTCTCCTACATTCACATCTCCCACTCCCGTCTCACAAGCAGATAATACTACTAACTTTGTACCCCCTAATTTCAAGTTAGCAATTTCTAATGCAGTCATTACTCCATCTTCATTACCGCTTTGACGAGGATTAAACCCTGCTAAAGCAATACCCGAACGTAACAGTGGATTTTCTAAATTTTGGGGAATAGGTTGGGCGATGGGAGTAGAAAAATCAGGTTCTACTATCAAACCACGGCTTAAAGTAGGTGGTATAACTTCTTCTAAATCTTCAAGAAAGAAGCCGTGGGTAGCAATATGGAGTATTTCCGGTGCATTGACTTGTTTAATAGCATTTTCTGTCGCATTAGACTCAGTTAACAGAGTCACATCTGATAACATTGGTGCAATAGCTTCTGCTTCTGCTTTAGTTCCTGGTAATGCTGCCATTTTCAGACTAGCTAAGTTTATAGGTCGTTTATTGTTGCTGCGGTTGTTACTGGCGACAATTTGAGTAGAAGTGGGATTTCCTGGGTTGTCATATTCGGGGTTGGCAACTAATACTGGTGGTTGTTTGCTGGGCAAGTCGAGGTCAAATCGGATTAAGTCGCGTCCGGTGGTAAGGTAGGTGATGGTATAGTTTTCGATGAGGTATTGGTTTTTTTGATCCACGAGAGCAGCAAAGGGAATGAGATTGAGTTTAGAGTCTGGGGAGAGGAGGATATGTTTGGCGCTACCTAATTTTTTGCGGATGGGTTCCATCACCTGTTTGTCTAAGGTACGGGCAATTTGTTTGGGAGATGTGTCTGGTCTGGATAAGGTATAGCGAAATTCGGCTACTGCTTTGTCGATGGGTTCTGCTTCTCCTAAGTCTACCCATTGAGGCGTCCCTCTAGAATGGAGGATGTAGGCTGCATAGTGGTTTCTTCCTACGCGACCAGAAATACGGTCTACCCAGTAACTCGAATTACGGTTATTTTTGTGTTTGGCATTCCAATGTCTATACTTGACTATTTCCACCAATGCTGTATTAGGTGGAATTAACTTTTGTATTTTTTCAATAGTTATTGGTTGAGAAGTTTTACTGAATGCTGCACTAGCGCGGGAGAGTCCATCCTCTAGCTCTTCTGCTCTATCTCTAAGGGTAGAAACTTGTAAGTGATATTGTACCAGCGGAACTTCTGGTTGATTGTAGATTAAGGCAGCTAGTTGGCTGCGAGTATTAGCAAGGTTGTCG
Source organism: Dapis purpurea BLCC-M126 (assembly GCF_050015975.1). Classification (NCBI taxonomy): domain Bacteria; kingdom Bacillati; phylum Cyanobacteriota; class Cyanophyceae; order Oscillatoriales; family Microcoleaceae; genus Dapis; species Dapis purpurea. The sequence goes on from NZ_JBNHER010000265.1 coordinate 9,568, forward strand.
AGGAGTTTTTGATTTTTTGGGGTGAGGTTTTGACGGATGCTGTGGAGGGAATCAGTCGTAGACTCAAGAATGCGACCTTTGCGCCGGAGAATACTGGTGAGAGCAAGATTAGCTACTTTTCGATTATTAGGAGTTTCTTGGAGATGTAAAGATATTATGTTATTAGTTATGCTTGAAAATTTTCTCATATATTTTTGTTTGTCTGTTTCCGAACCTTTAGCGAGAGAAGTAGTAAGGTTGGCTTCTTCGACTTCCATTCCATGAGTAAGAAATTCAATGGCACGAGCTGTATTATCTTGAGCTTGGTAGAGTGTTGCTAAATTATTCAGGATAGTAGCGACATCAGGATGTTTGGCTCCCAAGGCTTTTTCTTTGATAGCCAAAGCTCGCTGCCAAGGGACTTCACTTTCACTATATTTTCCTTGATTATAGTAGAATGTTGCCAAATAATTGAGGTTATTAGCAACTTGGAGATGGTTAGCCCCTAAGGCTTTCTCTACAATAGCTAAGTTACGTTTAAAAAGTGCTTCAGCTTCTGTGTATTTTTTTCGGTGATAAAGGTTTCTTGCAGAGGTATTAAATTGAGTAACCAAAGAAACATTATTAGAACTACGTTCTTTATCATAGATAACTAAAGCACGTTTGTAGAATGGTACGGCTTTGTTGTACTTTTCTTGTCTGTCATAGAAACTTGCCAAACTCATAAGAGGGTTGACTACATGAGGATGATTAATACCATATTTTTTCTCATAGATAACTAAGGTGCGTTTATAAAGTTTTTCAGCTTCATTATACTTTTTTTGTCTCCCATATAAAGATGCCAAGTCTCCAATGATTTTAGCGCAGCGGATATCGTTAGCACCATATACTTTTTCATAGATGGCTAAAGCACGTTGGTAAAGTAGCTCGACTGCGTTATCGTTATACTTTTTTTGTCTCCTATATAAATATGCCAAGTTTCTAATCCTAGCAAAGGGGATGGGGATATCGTTAGTACCATATACTTTTTCATAGATGGCTAAAGCAAGTTGGTAAAGTGGTTCGGCTTCGCTGGACTTGCCTCGATCGCGATACACTTCTGCAAGTTTATATAGGCTATCTGCCACATCAGGATGGTCAGTACCCAAAGTTTTCTCTTTAATAGCCAAATCTTGTTGCAATTCTTTCTCTGTGATAGTTAAGGCATTTTGGCGAAGAGATTCAGATGCCTCTTGTGTATTCCTTCCATCTTGCTGACGGTATATTTCTGCCAAGTGATTTAGGATATTTGCTACCGAGGGATGGTCAGCACCTAAAGCTTCCTCTGTGATAGCCAATTCCCACCGTAAAAGTGCTTCAGGAGGTTTTGTTCTGCCTTTCATTCCAGAGTTGGCAAAGGCTAAGAATCCGAGATTGGTATACTCGGTATCCACACTATCCTCAGCACCAATAACTAAAGCACGTTGGAAAAAAGGTTTGGCTTCAGCGAGCCTTCCTTGAGAATAGAATAAAACTCCCAAGTATTTAAGGCTTTCTCCTACTTTGGGATGGTCAGTACCTAGGGCTTTTTCTCTGATACCCAAGGCACGCCGATGCAAGGTTTCGGCTTCGGTGTATTTTCCCAGGTTACCGTATGTTGCTGCCAAATATTGGAGAGTTTCTGCTACTTCAGGATGGTCAGCCCCCAAAGTTTTCTCTCTGATAACCAAGGCACGCTCCAAAAAGGGTTCTGCTTCCTTGAAATTTCCTAGGAGGTAAGAGTGTAATTTACCTAAAAAATGAAGAACTTCGGCAGTATCAGTGGTTTCAGAAGCACCAGCATTTTCTAAAATGACCAAAGCACGTTCTGCTAAAGAAATAGCCTCATTATTCCATGGTGACAAATGTTTTGCCTGTTCAAGAAGCTGCTTTGCTTTGTGAACTTCCCCAGACTGTTGCGCTACCATAGCAGGCTTAATTTCCCCAATTCCTGGTTTCGCCATCCCCACTGTTAACCCACAGATACTAATAAATGTTGCTCCACACACCAGAGAATATTTAATTATTGCTTTCATAAAATTAACTCTTAAAATTAGTATTGCTCAATTATATCTCTGGACAACCAAGTAGTCATGCAATTTCCGAAAGCTTCTTCTGGTTAATTTTTTGATTATTCCTGAGTTTCCTTCTCAAAAGATAAAGGAGCTTTCTGCTGTTGTTTATTCATCCAGTTTAATATCGAAACTAACTTTGCTCTAATTCCTCTATAAAGCTTACCGCATAGATGAGCAATCGGAATCAAAGCAAACATAAATAATATTCCAATTAACTCTATAATGAAACTCCAAAATAAAGTCTTAAGATTATCTTCTTCTATATCCAGTAGAGTTGTATTGGTATTCTCTAGAAAATCATTAATTTGACTCACTCTCTCCTTTTTATCTCCTATCCATGAAGTTCTAATACCAAATGGAATCTTATCCTTTTGAGTTTCCAGCATGATCTTATAGTATGTTGTAGATCCTCCTTGGTCGTCGTACACAATATCTTTGTCCAGTATTGCTCTTTTCAATTCACCAGGTTTGAAAGTTTCTTCTACTTCTCCATAAAGTTTTGTTCTAGTTAACTGACAATATCTTTCCCCCGGTAAAGATTGTTCACATTGAAGATGTATTTTGAAATCGCCGAAAAATATTGTGTTTAGTAAGCAAAATGCAATAAAGATAACAAACAGAATACCTGCCAATGAAGAATTGCGAGCCATGATTTAACTCCTAAACTTGTAGACCTTCAGTTATATCTCTGAGCAACTCACAAGTTTTATGAAATTTACTTGCGGTTAGTCAATTATATTTCTGGACAAGCGATCGCTTATGCAAGGCCACATTTAAGTCAGAAGGCAGAAGTTTTGTAGTCACCATAAGTGAAGATCCCTACTTTTAACTTTTGACTTAAAATTCACTCAGCTTCACCAATAAGGGTAAAAGCTGCCCAATTTCTCGGATGTTGATGAGACTTCATTGTTTTCAACATCGCCTGTCGTAACGCCTCCGCTTTATTCCCACTTTTCTCCCACTCCTGATAAAATTCGGTCATCAATTCAGCAGTGGGAGCATCGGGTACTGACCACAGAGAAACTATAACACTGGGAACTCCAGCAGTTACTAAGGAACGAGATAACCCTATGACTCCATCCCCGGTAATATCTCCCCTACCTGTATCGCAAGCACTCAATACCACTAATTCTGCATTCAGTTTCATATTGAATATTTCTCTGGAAGTTAATAAACCATTGTCGTTACCTGACGGCGCAAGAGCTATTGCACCTGGTATATCTTTGACTCCCGACTCTTCTGGAATGCCGTATTCTAGTAAACCGTGAGTGGCAAAATGAATTACCCGAGCGTTTGCTAACTGTTGCGCAATAGTTTTTTTAGTAGCTGCACTGCCAATAAGTGGTTGTGTTTTCAGTATTTTGGCGATTTTAATAGCTTCGGTTTCTGCTCCTGGTAAGGATGATAACTGTTCTGGTGGTTTGCCTATTTCTGTGGTAATATTTGGCATTGTGGGATTGCCTACTACTAATATATCTTTGCCGGAAACTGCTTGGCGTTTTTCGTGGGTGAGTTGCAAAACTTGAATTGATGGAGCAGTTAAAATAGTATGTTTTTCGATTAAGTATTTACCGTTTTTGTCTACTAACGCTGGGAAAGGAACAGAGAATAAACTATTTTGAGGAATAAATATTAGTTTTTGTTGAGGGTCAGTTGGTAATAAGTCGGCGATAGGTTCAATTAATAATTGATGGAGTTGTTTGAGGTGAGATTGACTATCAGGTAATGGTTCATAGGAGACTTCTAAACCTCTACCTCTTACTCCTAGAGATTGACGGGTTGTTGTTACTAATTGTGTGAGATTTAGACTGTTATTTTTTAGGGGTTGACTGCGGAATATAATTTTTCCTTGGGGGTTAATTACCCAGATATAAATTTCTTTATTAGATACGAGGGAATATTCGACAATTGTGGCGTTTTGTTGTTGGGCTATTTGTTGTATTTGGGCTAGTTTTGGTGGTTCAATAATTTCTTGATTTTCTGGATTAATATTTTGTGCTAATAACTCTACAAAAGCTCTGGCTCTTCCCTGTTCGGCAACTTCTAAAGCTGCATCATTTTTATTTTGAGCAATCAACAGTTTTTGCAAAAATCCATAAGCTCCTAAAAATGTATCAAAAAAAGATATTTTAAACCCATCATTATTTCCTAATCTCCGTCTAACCGATTCTTTTAATTTAATTCCTTCCCGAATTTTTGCTTCTGCTTGAGAAAGATTACCCGCATCAGCAAAAACTACTCCCATATTTAAGAGAATCTCCCATTTATCTTGTTCATAAGTTGGTGATTTTACTTCCCAAGCTTGTTGATAATATTTGATTGCTTCTTGATAGTTTGATTGAGCATGATAAACTGCACCTAAACCGCGAAATGCCATAGGTGAACCAGTGTCAAATGGATAAGATTTATTCGCATTTTGATAAGCAGAAATGGCTCGTTCATAATCACCTGTTAAATAGTAAGCTTGACCCAGACGACTCAGACTTCGCGAAATTAACAAACTATCTTTTATTTGTTCGCCAGCTTGCCAGCTTTGTTGATAAGATTCAATAGCTTTTTGATAGTTTTTTTGTTGTAAATACATATCTCCAACAAATATAAGACGTTGAGCTATAATCTGAGGATTATTAGTTTTTTGTACGGTTGATAAACTACGCTGATAAAATCTTAAACTTGATTCGTTATCCCCTAGAGACTGATAAACAATAGCAATTTGGTAGAGTAAATCGCTAACTTGTTCTAAATTTTGATTATTCTCGGCAATTTTTAAAGCTTGCTGATAATAATCTATTGCTTCGGCAAATTTTCCTGCACCATAAGAAAGCATTCCTAATCTCTTCAGTGTACTTAAATTTTCCTTGTCTGGGTTATCAGTTGCTTGGGATTTTTGCAAAATTTGTTGATATTTTTCATAAGAATTTGCTAAACTAGCATCTTCTACTCCAAACATGAACAAAAGTTGATAGGTTGAACCTAATTTATTTAATATTGATACTTCTAATTCTTGATTGTTATTTTGTTTGGCAATCGTTAAAGCTTGTTCTAGATATTCAATCCCCTGACCATATTCTGGATGAATTTCACCAGTCTGTGAAAACCAATAAGTTTGACCTAAATTAGCCAAAATTTGAGCTTCTAAATTTGAGTCTTTAATTTGACGAGCAAGTGCTAAACTTTCTTGCAAATATTCTCTAGCTTCTGGATAACCTTTTTTTTCTGTTTGAATTAAGGTAATATAAAGATTTCCTAATATCTCTAATCCTACAGCTTCGCGACGAATTTTCTCTACCCCTGTATCAGTATTTAATTGTTTAGATAACTCTAAGTATTGTTTCCAATAATCTATGGATTGGTGATACTGTTGGCTCTGCATAGATATCATACTAAGAGCATATAAAATATCTTTGGCTACAGCCGGATTAATTTTTTGTTGAGTTTCCAGCAGTTTTTTTAATTGGGCAACAAAAGCCTTTATTTCTTCAGTATTACCTTGAATAACAATCTCTTCCGTAATCTTTTTTCCGACTCGCCCTAAGTTATCTAAAACTAGGCTTTGAGTTGGTAAATCACCAATTTCTTGAGAAATAATCAAGCTTTTTTTGTAGAAAGTAAAAGCTCTTTTATCCTCTCCCATTGCTTCATAACTCCAACCTAAATTATTTAATAACCATGCTGTCATTTTCTGGTTATTAATTTCCTCAGCAATAGTTAAAGCGTTTTCAAAATAATCAACTGCTGCTTGATAGTTTTGCTGTACATGAGCAATTTGACCCAAACTATTTATGGCATCTATTTTACCAAGGCGATCGCTAATAGATTGATAAATTTTTAAGGATTGTTGAATTAGTTTTTTGGCAGCTTCTAGTTCACCCTTTTTAGCTAATTCAGTTGCTTGTTGTTTTAATTGTTGAGCTTGATATTTACTCTGCTCTACATTTTGAGCTAATACCTTGGTTGTAATTTTAAAAGGCGATAAATTGGTACTTGTTTCTACAAAAATTATGCCTATTAAGGCAGTAAAAAATATCAAAAATAATCTTTTAAATCCCATGATTTTCTTGATTTTCATCATTAAACCTCCATAAAAAAAACTATGAAATGATGGTGCATAGTAATAATGTGGTAGATGAATTATTATACCACTTTGAAAAAAGAATGCTACGAAAAGGTGGCTCTTGATCGGATGTGCTGAAAAATAGCTGCTCCAATTCATTTTAGATAGTTATATCTATCGTTTTCCCTTTTTTTTTGAATGTTTATCCCTTCTTGCTTCTTGCTTCTTCCTTCTTCCTTATTTCTACCATTTGTAGCAAACATTTATAAAATTGGTATTAATTCTTTCCTAAGCTATACTAATCCCAAATGATTTATCAGAAAAAACTGTAGGGGTTGGGTTGCTAAATCCCATTTCGGTTTGGTTTGGAGAGCAAGCGTCTAGGCTAAAATTGTGGGTCAAAAACCTAACCCCCCAACCCCCTTCTCTATGAGGGAAGGGGGAGAATATTTCCTCCCTCTCCTTGCAGGAGAGGGGTTGGGGGAGAGGTCTTCTAGATTACTCGCTCTTTACCCACATTTTTAAGCTAGACACGCTAATAGTTTAAGGAATTACTTCTAAATTCTCAATTCTAAATTCCCATCTCCCGCCAATCTCCCGAAGGAATAAACGACGCCCAATAAAACGGATGCTCATACCCCTCCGTTCTCAACATCTCTAACTGCGTCTGTCGCATTGCTTCGGAACGCCCCTCGTTATTCAATACCCGTTGATAATATTTCACCATTAACTCCTTAGTACCAAAATCATCCACCTTCCACAAACTAATCACCTGACTTTCACTACCTGCTAGAGATAACGCCCGACGCAAACCATAAACTCCTTCTCCGACATTTATATCTCCTACTCCCGTATCGCAAGCAGATAATACTACTAACTTTGTACCACCTAAACTTAAATTAGCAATTTCTAAGGCTGTCATTACTCCATCTTCATCACCGCTTTGACGAGGATTAAATCCTGCTAAAGCAATACCAGAACGTAACAATGGATTTTCTAATTTTTCTGGTGCAACTCGAACCCTGGGTGCATTAAAATCAGGTTCGACAATTAAACCACCCCTGTCGAATAAGTTAGATGGTGCAACTTCTTCTAAATCTTCCAGAAAAAAACCGTGGGTAGCAATATGCAGTATTTCTGGAGCATTGACTTGTTTAATCGCATTTTCTGTAGCATTCGACTCGGTTAACAGAGTCACACCTGATAACATTGGTGCAATAGCTTCTGCTTCTGCTTTTGTTCCTTGTAATGCTCCAAAAGTTAAGTTTTCAGGAGCAAATAAAATACTGCCTAAATCTCTAGTAGGTTTTTTGTGACTACGCTTATTATTAGCAACAAGTCGAACAGAAGTGGGATTTCCTGGGGTGTCGTATTCGGGGTTGGCAACTAATACAGGTGATTGTTTGGTGGGGAAGTCAATTTCTAGTTTGATTAAGTCGCGTCCGGTGGTGAGGTAGGTAATATTATAGTTTTGGATTAAATATTGGTTGTTTTCATCGACTAAAGTAGCAAAGGGAATGAGGTTAAGTTGGGAGTCTGGGGATAAGAGGATGTGTTTGGCGTTGTCTAACTTTTGGCGGATGGGTTCCATTACTTGTTGGTCTAAGGTACGGGCAACTTCTTGGATGGAACTATTTGGTTGTGATAATTGAGCGCGAAATTCGGTGATGGTTTTGTGGATGGGTGCTACAGATCCTAAGTCTAGCCATTGTGGTGCGCCTGTTGAGTGGAGAATATAAGCTGCGTAGTGGGGTTGTTTCCATTTATTAGCTTTGGCATCGTAAGGGTAATATTGCATAATTTCCACCAATGCTGCATCGGCAGGAATTAACTTTTGTACTGTTTCAATAGTTACTGGTTTAGTGGTCTGAGCAAATGCTGCACTAGCAAGAGAAAGGTCAGCTTCTAATTTCTCTGCTTTGCCTTTGAGGATAGCTACTTGTTGGCGATATTGTTGGAGTGGCAGATTTTCTGGTTTGTTGTAGATGAGGGCAGCTAGTTGGCTGCGAGTGCTTGCCAAGTTATCGAGGAGTTTTTGGTTTTCTGGGGTGAGGTTGTCGCGGATGGTTTGCAGGGAGTTGATGGTAGAGTCGAGAATGCGACCTTTGCGCCGGAATATGGTGGTGAGGGCGAGGTTTGCTGCTTCTTGGTTTGTAGGTGCGTCTTGGAGATGTAGGGATATTGTGATGTAAGTTGAACCTAAAAGCTTTCTCATAGAGGCTTGTTTTTGGCTTTCCGAACCCGTGGCGAGGTAAGTAGTGAGGGTGGTTTCTTCTACTTCCATTCCCTGGGTGAGATATTCAATGGCACTAGTTGTGTTGCTTTGGGCAAGGTACAGTGCTGCCAGGTTAAGTAGGCTTTGGGCAACGTATGGATGGTCAGCTCCTAATGCTTTCTCTCTGATTCTCAGAGACCTTTGGTGTAGAGATAAGGCTTCTGTGTACTTCCCTTGGTCATGGTACAGTTCTGCTAAGTTGTTGAGACTCGTAGCAACGTTTGGATGGTCAGTTCCTAATGTCTTCTCTCTGATTGCCAGAGACCTTTGATGTAGAGAGAAGGCTTCTTTATAGTTGCCTTGAGTATGGTACAGGTCTGCTAGGTTGTTGAGGCTCGTAGCAACGTTTGGATGGTCAGCTCCTAATACTTTCTCTGTGATTGCCAGAGACCTTTGGTATAGGGGTAAGGCTTCTGTGTACTTCCTTTGGTCATGGTACAGTTCTGCCAGGTTATTGAGGCTCATAGCAACGTTTGGATGGTCAGCTCCTAATGCTTTCTCCAACATTGCCAGAGACCTTTGGTATAGGGGTAAGGCTTCTGTGTACTTCCCTTGGTCACGGTATAGTTCTGCCAAGTTGTTGAGGTTGGTGGCGACCAAAGGATGGTCAGCTCCTAATGTTTTCTCCAATATTGCCAGAGACCTTTGGTATAGAGGTAAGGCTTCTGTGTACTTCCCTTGACCTTGGTAGAGTCCTGCCAGATTGTTGAGGCTGATGGCAACTTCTGGATGGTCAACTCCTAATGCTTTTTCTTGGATTACCAGAGACCTTTGTAACAGAGGTAAAGCTTCTGTATACTTACCTTTCCTAAGGTACAGTTCTGCCAGATTGTTAAGACTTTGAGCAACGTCTCGATGGTCAGCTCCTAATGCTTTCTCCAACATTGCCAGAGACCTTTGGTATAGGGGTAATGCTTCCGTGTACTTCCCTTGGTCAGAGTACAAATTTGCCAGATTGTTGAGGCTGTTGGCAACCTCTGGATGGCCTGCTCCTAATGCCTTCTCTCTGATTGCCAGAGACCTTTGGAATAGGGGTAATGCTTCCGTGTACTTCCCTTGGTCAGAGTACAAATTTGCCAGATT